>CAZNRV010000152.1:0-10937 GCA_964575495.1 uncultured bacterium | reverse complement strand
CTGCAACTGGTTCTCTGCGTGGACCGGCTCAACGGCGCTGACTGGCCCAAAAGGGAGGGGCTGGTGCCGAATGTCTTGAAGGAGGTTGCACCGAAATCGGAAAATGCGATTGCCCTGGTGTGCGGTCCGCCGATGATGATTAAGTTCACCCATCCGGTTTTAAAGGAGCTGGGGTTTAAACCGGAGCAGGTGTTTCTTTCGCTGGAAAACCGGATGAAGTGCGGGATTGGCAAATGCGGTCACTGCAACATCGGGCCGAAATATGTGTGCAAGGACGGTCCGGTGTTCTCCTATGCTCAGCTTTTGAACCTGCCACCAGAATACTGATTGAAATTGGTCTAACCTTTCCTTTAGAGAGGGCAAATCTGACCAAAAGCATCTCCGGGGTTGTTACCCGGCTAAAGGTGAATTTTGGTTAAGTTGCGCAGATGCGATGGATAGCCTATTTTTGACCTCGGTAATTTTGTGTATTTTTATATACACTTAGGGTTTTGAAATAGCCCTGCGTCCTTTGCGAAAGTAGATGTCTAAATCGCCTCGATTGTTGAGGGCGGTTTGGTGGTGATGTTGTAGGTGACGCTCACCACATTCGGGACCTCTCGGGTAATGCGCTCGGCAATTTTAGATAGTTTTTCCCAGGGCAGGTGGGTTGGCTGGGCAATGACCGCATCGGTGCTTTCCCAGCACCTCACCTCAATTTGAAAGCCAAACTGCCGTTTACCATCGCGGATACCGGTTACCTGGTCCTGATGCAGAATCGCCAGATACTGGAACGCGCCTGTATCCCTTAACTCCTGTTCAACAATCGCGGTTGCTGCCCGCACCGAGGCAATCCTTGCGCGGGTGACCTCGCCAATTACCCTTGCTGCCAAAGCCGGACCAGGAAAGGGCGGGCGCTCGTGAATTTCTTCGGGTAGTCCAAGCGCCCTTGCGACCATGCGCACAGCGGTTTTACGCAGTTGCATCAGGGGTTCAATTACCTTGTAGCCAAATGCCGCCTGGGTATCAATGCCCAGTTGCTCAAGGATGTTGTGCTGGCGCTTGACACCGGCAACCGTTTCTTCAACATCGGTGTAGTTTGTGCCGTGAAGGAGGAATTTTGCACCGCTTTCTTTGACGAGCCTGCCGAAAACCTTTTTATAAAATGTCTGGGTTATCGCCTCCCGCTTCTGTTCTGGGTCGGTCAAGCCCTGAAGCGCAGAGAAGAACTCATCCTGGGCAGGGACAATTTCCACCTTGACACCGAGCCGGGCAAAAATACCAACAACCCATTCAGGTTCGCCAGAGCGCATCAGACCGGTATCAATAAAGTAGGTCTTCAGCCGCTCACCCAGTGCCCGATGCCCGAGCATCGTTACGACCGAAGAATCCACCCCGCCGGAAAGGGCGTTGACTGCCAGTCCAGCGCCAACAGTGTTCCTGATTGCCGCTACCTGCTGGGCGATAAAATCTTGAGCATTTAAACTTTCTGCCGGTATTTCCTTTATCAATTTTGCCTCCATTTTTCTCAATGTAGCCTTTCGAGGCTAAGAATCAAGAAAAACTTGCATTGGCGAAGAATTGCCTTATAATGACTGACTGGTCAGTTTTATGAGAAACAAATCAATTGCCAAGCGTGAAGCCATTCTTAAGGCAGCCTTCGGCGTGTTCTGCGACCGGGGCTACTATGAGATGAGGATGGATGATGTTGCCCGCAGCGCCGGTGTTGCCAAGGGGACGGTTTATCTGTACTTCAAGGATAAGCCTGACCTTTATCTGGGCATAACCAGATGGCTGATTGCCCAGGCGCTGGGTATCGTCAGGGAGGTTGTGCGCGAGCCCTTGTCGGTTCAAGGGAGACTCACCCGGATATTCAACCGCTGGACCGAAAGCCTTTTGCTCTATCCTGCGGCAATTGACCTGTTGTTTCCGGAGAGCAGAACCGAGGGGTACAGCATCTCCCGCCGCTTTCACATGCGGGTGAAGCCGGAGATTATCAGACTGGTGGATACCATCGCTGAGCTAATAAAGGAGGGTGTGCGTGCGGGCGAGTTCCGTAAGGTTGAACCCAGGCTTGCCGCACTGTCGTTTTTGAATGCGTTCCGTTCGTCGCTTTTGATTGTTGCCAGGGGCATCAAGGTCAAATCGGCATCGGCGCGGTCACTGGATTTGTTCTTTAATGGCATCAGCACTTTTAATGGAAAGGGAGGAAGATGAAAAGGTTTCAATTTGCAATTTTTTTGTTAGGCATTTCTGTCGTTGCCGGCTTTGGTGCTGACACCCTAATGCTTGACCCGGAAGTGGTGATGGCACTGGCTCTGAAAAACAACTATACAATCCAGGTGAACAGGGAGAAGGTGTTGGAGGCGGCAGCAGGCAAAGGGGTCGCCTTTGGCAGTTTTTTGCCCCAGATTTCGTTGTCCGGGAGTTGGACAAGGCTGGGCACACTCAATGAATTTGAGATGGTGACGCCTCTCTACCAGCACCTGCCTTTGCGGGTATATGACCCCAGGACCGGTCAGATAATCGGTTGGACTGATTCGATTCCCTTACCGGTCGGTGCTGAGACCCTCTCAATCCCCCTGGGTTCGCAGAACAACTACCTGTTGCGCGGGGCAATTCAGCAGACCATCTTTACCTGGGGCAAACTCATCAACGGCTATCGGATAGCCGGTTTGAATCTCGAGATCCAGAAGGCTGTGTCCGAACAGGTGCGGCAACAGACCAAGGTGCAGGCGCTTGAGGCTTTTTATCAGGCGCTCCTTGCCCAGAGGTCAAAGGAGCTTCTTAACGAGTCTTATGAGCAACTGCAGCGCCATGTTCAGCAGGTGGAAAAACTTTATGATGAGGGTCTTGCCACCAGGCTTGATTTGATGCGGGCGCGGGTCAGCCTCACCAATATGGCAAATCAGGTTGAGCAGGTTGAACAGGGTGCCCGACTCGCACTTGCCGCGCTATTAAATGTTATTGGCATTCCGTCAGAAACGCCGCTCATTCTGAAGAGTGAACTAAGGGAAGAATCGGTTGCGATTGAGACCGCGACTGCGGTTCAGGCTGCCCTGAAGAACCGTCCGGAAATTGTGCAGTTGCGTCAGGCCCTGATGATGGCAGAACTTGGTGTGCGCATCGCCCGGACCGCCAATCTGCCGACAGTATTTGCCCTTGCCAATTATGACTATAAGAAGCCGGTCGGATTTCAGGACCGCTGGGGTAAGGACTGGACAGCAACGATTGGCGTGAGTATGCCTTTGTTAACGGGCGGCACCAATCTCAACAAGTTGAAGCAGGCGCAGTCAAGGTACCGGCAGGCGGTTTTGAGTGTGAAGATGGTTGAGGATGCAATTAAACTTGAGGTGGAAGCGGCGGTGGTCGCCTTGAATCAGGAATGGAAAAACAGTGTCTATCAGGAGGAGAATGTCAAACTTGCCGAGGAGGCGTTTCGGCTTGCCGAGGAGCGTTATCAGAACGGGCTCTTGAGCAACCTTGAGTTTTTAGATATTCAGTTGCAGTTGACCCAGAGCCGCATTGCCCATTTGAGCGCCCTGGCGAATTATCAGATTGCCCGGGCGCGGCTCTTGTGTGCGCTGGGAGAATTTTAAGGAGGAGAAGATGAAGAGAAATATTGCGTTGATTGTCGAGATTTGCTTACTAATTGCGCTTGGTGCCTGCAATGGCACAAGGCAGCGGGCGCAGATTTTGCCGCCAGCCGTGAACACGATTACAGTTGAACGGCGAAATGTAACCCGTTCGATTCAACTCTTTGGCATCCTGTCAGGTGAACAACAGGTCATTGTAACCTCAAAAATCACCGGCCGGGTTACTGAGATTGTCAAGCCTGAAGGCAGCAAGGTATTGGAGGATGAGCCCATCGCCTATGTGGTGAATGATATCCCGGGGATGGACTACAAGCCCGGACCGGTGCGTTCACCGATTGCCGGTGTGGTGGGTAAGGTTTATGTGGAACCCGGACAGATGGTTTCACCCGCAATGCCCTTTGCCGCAATTGCCCGCTTTTCCGACCGCATCAAGATGAAGGCGGCGGTAAGTGATGCTGATTTGCCTTATATCCGGCGCGGGGCAAAGGCAACTATTTCCTTTTCCGCTTTTTTGGACACAGTTTTCACCGGAGTGGTTACGCAGGTCGCACCGATGCTTGACCCGCAGTCTCGTTCAGCAACTGTTGAAATCACCATCCCCAACGCCAACAAACTTGTGCCGGGAATGGCGGGAATGGCGCGGCTGATTGTTGAAGAAAAAAGGGATGTGGTGGCTGTGCCGATAGCTGCGCTTTTTACAACCGATGAGAGCCTGATCGTTGTCATTGAAAGGGATACTGCCCGTTTCCGTAATATCACCATCGGGGTACGCGGGGATGAATGGGTTGAGGTGACAGGTGGGCTTGAACCCGGTGAAAAGGTAGCGACCATCGGCAAGGAACGGGTGAAGGCAGGTGAAAAGGTAACGGCGGTGGAGGCAGGACAGCAATGAAGATTACTGATACTGCAATCCGCCGGCCCGTTACGACGATTCTTCTCTCCCTGGTGTTAATCCTCTTTGGGGTCATTGGCATATCCAGAATGCCGGTTGACTTCTTTCCGCAGGTTACTCTGCCTTCAGTGATTATTGTCACCACCTATCCTGGCGCCGGTCCTTTGGAGGTGGAAACGAAAGTAACAAAGTTAATTGAACAGCGGGTAGGGACCATCTCCAATCTCAAGGAAATCTCCTCCTACTCATTAGAAAACATTTCCGTCATCCAGGTACAGTTTGCCTGGGGCACAAACCTTGATGCGGTTGCGGCTGATGTCCGGGACCGGCTGGATATAGCTGTCGCCCAGCTGCCAGAAGATGCGGCGCGTCCGTTTGTGCTGAAGCTCGACGCCTCAATGATGCCCGTTCTACAGATTGGATTATACGGTGATGTTGACCCCTTGACCTTGCGCGATGCGGCTGACGACCTCGGCGATGCGCTCCAGAGGGTGCCGGGTGTTGCCTCGGCAATGGTGGCGGGCGGGACCAAACGGCAGTTACAGATTAGGGTTGACATCCGGAAACTGAGTGCTGCCGGCATCAGTCTGGATGTTCTCAGTCAGAGTCTGCAGGCTCAGAATCTCAACTATCCTGCCGGAACGGTTACCGCTGATGCGAGAGAGTATCTCATCCGTCTTATCGGTGAATATGACAATCCGGAAGCGGTAAAAAATACCCTGGTCGGTATGAAGGGTTCAAGCCCGATACTGTTAAAGGATATCGCTGAGGTCTCTTGGGCTCCTGAGGAAAAAACCGGTGCCGTCCGATATAACGGCAGCAGTTGTGTATTTGTCACACTCCAGCGCCGTCCTGATGCCAATACCGTGCGTGTGGCTTCTGCGGCACGCCAGGAACTGGAAAGGCTCAAACCAACCCTGCCTGGAGGAATCAGCGCTGCGGTTCTGTTTGACAGTTCCAATGAAATTACCCGTTCTATTTCCAATGTTGTCCTCAACCTGCTTTTGGGCGGCATTCTTGCGGTGATGGTTCTTTTCCTTTTCCTGCGCCGGATTCGTGCCACAACATTTGTCGCCTTCTCAATTCCACTTTCGGTCTTCTTTGCCCTTTTCTTTATGTTTTTATCAGGTTTTTCAGTAAATATTCTGTCAATGGCAGGACTGGCGATTGCAGTTGGAATGGTGGTTGACAATGGCATTGTGGTGTTTGAGGCAATCTTTCGACACCGGGAAAGGGGTAAGGAGCGTTTTGAGGCGGCAAGCATCGGCACAAGTGAGGTGGCAATGGCAATTACTGCCTCTACCCTGACGACCATAGTTGTTTTCCTGCCCCTGCTTTTGGTGCGCGGGCTGATGCAAATCCTTTTCCGTGAACTTGTCTGGGCGGTTGTCGGTTCACTGGGCGCGTCGCTGGTGATTGCCCTGACCTTGATTCCAACCCTTACGAGCCGTTATCTGCCACCACCGAGGACCGGCGCAAAGAAAGGGGTTATGGGCTGGAGTGAAAGGTTTTATCGCCGGCTTGAAGAGGGATACGGCGGTTTTATTGGCTGGGCGCTGAATCATCGGCGATTGGTTGTCTTAGGCGCGACGGTGTTGCTGTTGATAAGTCTGGGTTTAATTCCATTTATCGGCAGGGAGTTCTTTCCCGCACAGGAGAGCCAGATGCGCCGCTATACCGCCGAGATGCCGGTAGGAACTAATTTGAGCATTACCGACAGCATGGTCGGGCGGATAGAAAGGTATATTCTTGATGAGTGGGGTGAGGATATTGAAGGTTTGATGGTGCAGGTTGGAGGCGGAGGCAGCGGTGGATTACGGATATTTATGGGCGGGGCAAGCGGGAGTCATGCCGCTCAGGTCAATGTAATATTAAAGCCGAAACGCCAACGCCGCCATTCAGCCGAAGAGATTGACAAAGCAATCCACAACTTTGCCGCCCAGATTCCGGGTATGCGCCTGTATTATCAGGAGATGAGTTACACGAGTATGGCGGGTATCAGTGCCGGCATTGAGATTGACATTACCGGGTACGACCTGACCACAGCTGACAGTCTTACGAAACAGGTGATAGCGGCAATTGATACAATTCCCGGGATTATGGATGTGCGGTCAAGTCGGGAGCCGGGCAAGCCCGAGTTGCAATTAGTTGTTGACCGGCAGAAGGCGGCGCTTTATGGACTGACACCTTATCAGATTGGCTCCTATCTTTACACACAGATTCAGGGCAGTGCAATCAGCACCTTCCGGCTTGCCGGCAGGGAATACGACATCTTTATCCGACTGCCTGAGGAGCAGCGCAATGAGCTGATTGATATCTTAGGGATGAACATCATTGGTCCGACTGGTCCTGTTCCGCTGAAAAACCTGGTAGCGGTGCGCGCCGGCACCGGACCAATCCAGATTGAACGTAAGAACAACCAGCGTATTGTGAAGATTAGCGCCAGAGCGGTTGGCGTCTCATCTGGTCAGCTTGCCCAGCGTATCAGCCGCGCAATCAGACCCATCCCGATTCCCGCAGGGTTCAATGTGCAGCTTTCCGGTTCGTATCAGGAGATGGCTGCTACCTTTCGCGACTTTATACTGATAATATTTATTGCGATTGCGCTCGTTTTTGTGGTAATGGCATCACAGTTTGAGTCTCTGCGCGACCCTTTTATCATCCTGTTCACGATGCCTTTTGCGGCAATTGGGGTGCTCTGGATTCTCTTCCTTACCCGCACCAGCCTCTCGGTGATTTCGCTTTTAGGGCTCTTAATCCTTATCGGTATCGTGGTCAATAACGGTATCGTGTTCGTTGATTATACCAACCAGTTGCGCCGCAAACATGGTTTTGGTCTCATCGATGCGGTAAAGGAGGCGGGCAGGGTCAGGCTGAGACCGATTTTGATGACTTCACTCACCACTATTTGCGGAATGCTACCCCTGGCATTTCAAATTGGCGAAGGTTCGGAGTTGTGGTCGCCATTAGGCAGGGCAATCGTGGGCGGAATGCTCGTTTCCACCTTCTTGCCGCTTATTTTCATCCCGGTCCTCTACACGATAATGGAACTCAGGTCTGAGCGGAGACGGCAAAAAGGTAATTAAGCGCCTTGCTTCTTCTCCCCCTCTAACCTCTGTGCAATCTTTGCCCATGTGTCCTTTAATGTGACGGTGCGATTAAACACTAACTTTCCAGGCACACAGTCCTTTAAGTCGGCACAGAAATAGCCTAAGCGTTCAAACTGAAACCTCTGTCTTGGTTTAGCATCTTTAAGCGATGGCTCTAATTTACAACCCTTCAGGACCACGAGCGAGTTGGGATTGAGATTTGCCTTCCAGTCCTGACCGGGCAGAACATCATCCGGGTCGGGCTTGGTAAAAAGCCGGTCATAAAGGCGGACCTCAGCATCAATAGTATGCTGAGCTGAAACCCAGTGAATTGTTGCCTTGACCTTTCTTGCATCAGGCGCATCGCCGCCCCTTGTTGCCGGGTCATAGGTGCAGCGCAACTCCATTACCCTGCCGTTTTCATCTTTGACCACGCCAACGCATTTGATAAAGTAGGCATAGCGCAAACGGACCTCTCTGCCTGGTGATAGGCGGTAGAACTTCGGCGGGGGGTCTTCACGGAAGTCATCCTCTTCAATGTAAATCTCCCTTGAAAAAGGGACCTTTCTTGTGCCGGCGCTCTGGTCTTCGGGATTGTTGATTGCATCCAGTTCCTCAACCTTCCCTTCGGGATAATTTTCAATCACCACTTTCAAGGGTTTCAGGACCGCCATCCTGCGCTCTGCCCGTCTGTTCAAGTCTTCACGCACGCAATGCTCAAGCAGGTCAAATGATACCACCGTCTCTGCCTTTGCCACGCCCACCCGGTCACAGAAGGTGCGGATTGACTCCGGTGTATAACCCCGGCGCCTTAATCCGGCAATTGTCGGCATCCTCGGGTCGTCCCAGCCGGAAACATAGCCTTCCTGAACCAGTTCTAATAGCCGGCGCTTGCTCATCACCGTGTAGGTGAGATTAAGACGGGCAAACTCTATCTGACGGGGGTGGTGCACACCCAACTGCTCAAGAAACCAGTCATACAAAGGGCGGTGGTCCTCAAACTCCAGGGTGCAGATGGAATGGGTGATTCCTTCAATCGAGTCAGACTGACCATGAGCCCAGTCATAAGTGGGATAGATGCACCATTTGTTGCCGGTGCGGTGGTGCGGCACTTTCATAATCCGGTACATCACCGGGTCGCGCATATTCAGGTTGGGTGATGCCATATCAATCCTGGCGCGCAGGGTCTTTGACCCGTCAGGGAACTCCCCTTTTCTCATCCGCTCAAAAAGGTCAAGGTTCTCCTCAACCGTGCGGTTGCGAAAAGGGCTTTCTTTGCCCGGTTCGGTCAGGGTGCCGCGATACTGGCGCACCTCCTCTGCTGAAAGGTCGCAGACATATGCCTTGCCCTTCTTTATCAGGTCTACTGCCCATTGATACAACTGCTCATAATAGTCCGAGGCATAATAGAGATGCTTGCCCCAGTCAAAGCCAAGCCAGCGCACATCCTCAACAATTGCACGGACATACTCCTCTTCCTCCTTCTCTGGGTTGGTGTCGTCAAAACGCAGATGGCACCTGCCCCCATACTCCTTGGCAATGCCAAAGTTAAGGCAGATTGACTTGGCATGACCGATGTGCAGATAGCCATTGGGCTCAGGTGGAAACCGGGTGACAACCGGAGGCTTGAACCTGCCCGAAGATAAGTCCTCGTTAATAATCCGGCGGATAAAATCCGGCCCCGCCTTCTTGTCAGGTTCGATATTCATAAGGGTTAATAATAAATTTGTCCCTGCTTGTGTCAATCTTTAGGGCGTTTTTGCGCTAACACCCGGTCAATCCGGGCAAGCACATCCTCTCTGCCTAAAATTGTTAAAACCTCGTAAATTCCAAACCCGTAATCTCTGCCGGTTACTGCCACCCGCAAAGCCTGGCTCAGCTCCATTCCCTTGATGCCCCTCTCCTTAATATAAGCCTCAAGTGCATCTTGTATTCGTGGTTTTTCCCAAGCCGAGAGCCCTGTGAGCACCGCTCTTATTTCCATTAAGATTTGCCTTTGATGTTTTTTTCCCAACCAGCGCTTAAGCGCCCGCTCGTCATAGCCAAGTTTGTCATTGTCAACAAAGAAATAGTCATATTCAAGGATGTCGCCGGCAAGTTTTATCCGGTCACCGGCAGCGGCAACAATTTGCTGGACCAAAGTCCGTTCCCTTGCGCCAACCGGCAGGGAAATTAGATTTGCCTGAATTAGATAAGGCAGGAGCAGTTCCACTCTCTTGTCAATCGGTAATTCCCTCATATAATGGACCTGAAAAGCCAAAAGTTTCTGGGGGTCAAATCCGGCAGGCGAGCGCACTACGCGCTCAAGTGAAAATGATTTAATGAGTTCCTCCCGGGTAAAAAATTCGGTGCGGTCATCAAGGGACCAGCCTAAGAGCGCCAGATAGTTCAAAAGCGCCTCAGGGAGAAAGCCGGTCTGCTGATAGAAGTCAATCACTACCGGATTGAAGAGTTCGGGTGTGGTCTTGATTTTCAGCCGTTCTCTAATCCGCTCTGCCCGCTGCATCAGTTCGGCAAAGTCAGGGTTTTTCAGATACTCCTTGAGTTTGCGCTTGCTCAATTTGTTCTTTGTTCCCGGCTCGGCAACATAGGGCAGATGGGCAAACTTCGGCAGGGGATAACCCAGAGCCTGGAGGATGAAGACCTGCCTTGGGGTATTGGAGAGGTGCTCCTCAGCACGGATGATGTGGCTGATTTTCATCTCGGCATCATCAACCGCGCTGGTCAGATGATAAAGAAAAGTTTGTTCCTGGCGCTGAATGATATGGTCCTGCTCAAGGCTCAAGTCAAACTCAACCCTGCCACGAATCAAATCGTCGATTACCAATTTTCCTTCCTGGGGCATCTTCAGCCGGACAACCGGCTTTCTGCCTTCTCTTTCAAAACGCAGGCGGTCGTCTTTTGTCTCGGCGAGCCAGCGCCGGCTGTAGCGAAAGGTTTTGCCTTGCTGCCGTGCCCGCTCACGCTCAAGCGCAACCTCTTCAGGGGTGGCATAATCAAGATATGCCGCACGACAATCAATCAGCCTTTTAACCGCCTGTTCATAAATCGCGCGCCTCTGTGACTGATAATACGGTGCAAACGGTCCGTCCTTATTCGGTCCCTCATCCCAGTCAAGGCCAAGCCATTCCAGACCTTTGAGAATCGGCTCAAGCATCTCCTCCTGATTGCGCAAAACATCGGTGTCATCAATTCGCAAAATAAATGTGCCCTGATGCTGGCGGCAAAAGAGCCAGTTGTAGAGTGCTGTTCTTGCCAGACCAATATGCATCGCACCGGTTGGTGAGGGTGCAATCCTTACCCGGATTTTATCTGAGCTCATAGTAATATCAACTTCAGTTCCAAGTTCATAGTTCCAGGTTCTTAGTTCTCCAAACCAAG
>CAZNRV010000151.1:0-2626 GCA_964575495.1 uncultured bacterium | reverse complement strand
AGAGCGATAACGCCCGGTTGAGTGCCCGGTTTTTCCATCAGCGGATGTATCAGGAGTACCATAACCGATCAGAGTATTTTGCCGCCAATGATACCCATCAGGTCAACCGGACCGGGTTTAATCTCAGCCAGCGGCTCAATTATCAGAGCCCGGTGCTGGAGTCAGACGGGGTAATCGGTTTTGATTTTGATTATGAACAGGCAAGAAGCACGATGGTAGGCAGGCCGGCAAGGCTGAGCGGTGCTGTTTATCTTGAGACCGGGATCGGTTCAGCCGGATTTTCACTCGGTCCCGCTTTCAGATATGAACTGATCCAAAATCTAACAGTCAAGCCGGAGTCAGTTTTATCCGGTCAGGCGGCGGTTGTTTCCTCGTATGGTGCGTTCAGCCCGAAACTGGCGCTGATTATCAGCCGGTTTCAGCCCTTGAGTTTTTACCTGAGTGTGAACCGTTCTTTTCGCAACCCGACCTTTAATGAGTTGTGGTGGCCCGCAGATGCCTGGACCAGAGGCAATCCGAAACTTCTACCCGAATGGGCAACCGGCTGGGATGGGGGTGCGGGTCTGAAACTGGGCAGGGTTGGTCTGGTCCGGACCGGGGTTTTTCATTCCCGGGTAACCAATCTGATTCAGTGGCAGCCGGATGAAAACTTTGTTTATCAGCCGGTTAATATCGCCCGCGCCACAATCACCGGTCTGGAATTTGAACCCCGGCTTGAGTTGGGCTGGATTGGCTTAGCAGGCAGTTGCACCTGGCAAGTCTGCCGTGCCGAGACCACCGATTTGCCTTATCGGCCCCGGTTTTCAGAACAGGGAACCTTATGGTTTGCCTATCCATCAGACAGCGGTCAAATTGTCCGCATCACCTTTTCCGGCCGGGGATTTTCATCCCGCTGGACTAATCAGGAAAATACCGAGCAACTGTCAGGCACCATGATTTTTGATGCCGGTGCCAGTTTGAGGATGAGGTTGAAACCGGTGCGGGCGGTTCTGAACCTCGGGTGCCAGAATCTGTTTGACCGCGGGTATCAGACAATCAAGGGTTATCCGGTTCCAGGCCGGGGCTTTTATCTGGAAACGGCAATCGGAATATGAGTGGTAATTGAGTCAGAGGCGATCGGCACGGTCAATTTTTTTAAGAGGTTAAGATAGCCGTCTCTTGTCCGCTGGAACTCGGCAAGGTATTTTGCCGGCACCGGCTCGGCGCGGGGCGGAATAACCTTTAACGGGTTGACCGGCTTGCCATTCTGCCGGATTTCAAAGTGGAGATGGGGACCGGTGGCAAGACCCGTGGCGCCGACATAACCGACCGTAGCACCCTGATGAACCTTTCTACCAACCTTGATGCCGGGTCCATAACCGGAAAGGTGACCGTAACGGGAAACAAGACCGCCTGAGTGTTTTATCTCAACCATTTTGCCATAGCCGCCGTTCCAGCGCGCCATCGCCACCACCCCATCAGCAATCGCACTCACCGGCGTGCCCTTGGGCGCAACATAATCAACCCCCTGGTGCGGTCGGACAATGCGCAGAATCGGATGGAACCGCATCCCGAAATATGAAGAGACCCGGGCAAACGATAACGGCGAACGCAAAATTGTCTTGCGCAGGGACTGACCCTTGTCATTGTAATAGTCCCAGTGACCAGAGGGGTCTGAGAAGTAAAACCCATAGACATTTTCGGTTCGGCTCTTGTAATGAACCGCATAGACCCTGCCGAAGCGATAAAACCTGCCTTCAACCTCGAGCCGGTCAGCCAAAAGTTCAAAGGTGTCGCCGTTGTTGCACTCGGTAAAGAAGTCAATATCATAGCGCAGGATTTCGGCAAACTCAACCACTAATTCCGGGGTGCCGCCCAACTGCAAGAGCGAGTGCCAGAGGGAGTTCTCAATCGTGCCCTTAATCGCACATTTTACCGTGTCAATCGGCAGGATGGTTTTCTGTGCGTGCGCGGAGCCGCTGGTATCAAAGCGAACCTCATAACTGATAACCGGATTCGGGTGATAATCAATTCCGTTCAGATTCAAGCCCTGATAGTAAAATGTGATTGAATCGCCAGGCTTCATTCTGCGGAAGTTAAAATCGGTTTTGCCAAGCGCGGTATAGATTGAGTTAATTTGGTCAGCAGGAATACACCACCGCTGCAAAGCACCGGCAAGCAGTTCGTCCTTCTTCAGCACATCACCACCGTAATAGAGCGATTCCGCAGATGGTACCTGCGGACCGCAATAAAACTTGCGCCTGGGCTTAAAAAACCGCCAGGATGTTAGCACGACGAGTCCGAGCCCGATGGACAGGAAGACAGCACCCAGCAGAACAAAAACGGCTTTGGGTCTTCGGTCAGCGGTTAATTTCAGACCAACCTCCCAATCTGATAGATTGCCGTTGCCGCCAGCCAGCCTAAACTCAGGGTATAGCCCGCAGTAAATAATGCCCAGCGCCAGCCAAGCTCGCGTTTAATTGCCGCAAAGGTCGCAACACAGGGAATGTAAAGCAAAGACATCACCATAAAGGCATAGGCAGACACCGGCGTAAAATGGGTCTGGATAACCGAATTCAACTGTTCGCCGTGAATCACTGCCAGCGTGCCCACGACAATTTCCTTTGCCATCACTCCCGCGAGCAGG
>CAZNRV010000150.1:0-5687 GCA_964575495.1 uncultured bacterium | reverse complement strand
ATCCCGAGCAGAAAATAATGTTGTGCAGTTTTCCATACCCAAACATTACCCAAAAACCAACCCGCTCAATATTCTTCAACCTGTCAATATGACATTTTCCCTGAACATTTAACCTATGACATTTTCCCTGAACATTAACATAACCTAAACAAAAGGTTGACAATTGTCGTGCCCGGTTTATACTCCTGAAAAACCTGATGTCTTTGTCTCGCAGTTCAAAGGAAGCGCTTACCGCCCTGCTTTATCTTCTGCCCGCGCTCGTGATTTTAATCGGATTCAGGTTTATCCCGATTGTGCTTGCAGTGAGAATGAGCCTTTATGACTGGGGAATGGCAGGACCAAGGCAGTTTCTCGGTCTGGGCAATTATCTTGCCGTTATAAAAGACCCGCTGTTTTACAGGTCGCTTGTCAACACCGGCTGGTATGTTTTGTTCGAGGTGCCGGTAACCATTTTCGTTTCGCTCTTTGTTGCAATCCTTTTGAATCAGCAGATAAGAGGTCTTGGTATCTATCGAACTGTCTATTACCTCCCGGTTGTTACTTCTATTGTGGCTGTCTCGGTAATCTGGAAATGGCTTTACCATCCTGACCGGGGCGTGCTCAATTACCTGCTCTCGCTGGTCGGTATCACCGGCACCCGCTGGCTCCAGGAGCCGCGGGGAATCTTCCAGTTGGTCTTAGGGGCTCATAGTGAGAATCTGCCTTTTTTGCTGCGCGGACCATCAATCGCGCTACTTTCCCTTGTGCTAATGGGCATCTGGAAGGCGCTTGGTTATAACATCGTCATCTTCCTTGCCGGGCTTCAGAACATTCCGCAAGCCTTTTATGAGGCGGCAAAGATTGACGGCGCCTCCAGATTCCAGACATTCTGGAAAATCACCTGGCCTTTGCTTTCACCTACCACTTATTATGTCCTGATAATGAGTTCAATCGCTGCTTTTGAGACTTTTAGTCAGATTTGGATTATGACCGGTCCACCTCCGGGCGGTCCGCTTGGCACCACCAAGGTGGTGATGTATTACTTCTATGAAAACGCCTTTGAACTCTGGCGACTGGGATATGGTGCAGCAATCGCATTTATCGCCTTTGTCATCATCCTCTGCCTGACTATCTTCCAGCGGGTATTTCTTGAAAAGCGGGTTCATTATGGATAAATCCGGATTCCGTTACATTCCAATTCATCTCCTTTTAATACTTGGAGGTCTCGGGATGCTCTTACCGTTTTACTGGATGGTGGTAACATCCCTAAAAACACCCATTGAGGCGCTTCGTTTTCCTCCTACCTGGATTCCTGCGCTACTTCAGTTCCGTAACTACCCTGAGGTCTTCCGCCAGATTCCATTCTGGCGCTATCTCGGCAATACCGTTTTTATTACCTTCCTGACCCTTACCGGTGTGCTTGTTACCGGAATCCCGGCTGCCTATGCCTTTGCCCGTCTTCGATTTCCCTGCCGGGAGTCGCTCTTTATGGGCTTTCTTGCCCTGATGATGATACCATTGCCGGTTTATCTCGTTCCTTCATATATTGTCCTTTATAAACTCGGCTGGATTGACACCTATGCGGCAATGATTGTCCCCTGGATTGTCAATGTATTTTCCATCTTTCTCTTGCGCCAACACATCAAACAACTACCCCAGGACCTTTTTGATGCGGCAAAAATTGATGGCTGCTCGCATTGGCGAATTCTGATTAAAATAGTTGTTCCCCTTTGCAAGGCGCCGCTTGCCACCATTACTGTGTTCAATGTCATTTCCTCCTGGAACTCATTTTTTTGGCCTTTGATTGTGACCAACTCGGACCATATTCGTCCCCTGCAGGTAGGGCTTGCCTATTTTTCGCGCGAGCAGTCAACAAATTACACCCTTTTGATGGCAGCGGCAACGATGGCAATTATTCCTCTGATTATTCTCTTCTTTATCGCCCAGCGCCAGATTATTCAGTCGCAGGCACGAGCCGGACTGAAAGAGTAATTTATTGACAGGCATCGTAATTTCGGTTAGTGTTTTATTGAATAATGAAAGGTGGTGTTATGACTTTTCATATCTATCTTGATGCCAATCCGGTTTACCGGGTAAACATCGTCGCAGCCAAGATTGTTGATGAAGGGGAAAATTACGCCCTGTACGATGATAAAGGTGTGAAGGTTGCCGAATTTAAAAAGGAGAAGATGTTAGGGTACGACCTGAGCGAATTCTAATTTTCTTCCTTAAACGGTTCCTCGGTAAATTCCCCTTCTCTTTCTTTAATCAGTTTGTTGACCTTCAGTTCTGCCGCGGTCAGCTTTTCCTTGCACATTCGGGCAAGTTTCACCCCCCGCTCAAACAACTCCAGGGACTTCTCCAAACTAAGATTGCCGGCCTCGAGTTGCTTGACAATCTTTTCAAGTTCGGCAAGCGCCTGCTCAAAGTCAATCTTGTCTTCTGAATTTTTAGATGCCATTTTCACCTCCGGCGATTTTCTCCTTAACATCACAGCCTAATTTGCCGTCTTCAATCCGGACATAAACTCTTTCGCCCTGGTCTACCTGCAAAATACTTCTCACAATTTTGCCGTCGGTTTTCAGGCAGATGGCATAGCCACGGGCAAGGCTCGCAAGCGGGCTTAAGGCGTTCAAACTGCCAGCCAGACCTTCCAGCCGGGTATTAAGGTTTGTCCTGACTGCGGTAATTGAACGCTCCAGCCTTGAGTTCAAACTGCCCAGTTGAACCTGCCAGGTCTTAATCTTTGTTACCGGATTGTGCCGGTTGAGCTGCATATGCAGGCTGTTAAGAGCGGTATTCAGAAGATTTAATTGAATTCTGACCCCATTGATAATACCCGACTCAAACATCTCTGCCTGATATTGGGCTTCATGCACCCGCCGGCTTACCTGTTCAAATGCCCGATGCCTGGCGAGTTCATCAACCCGCTGCTGGGAATGGAATAAAAAATCCTGCATCACATTGAACAGTTGCTCAACCAGCTGATTGAAGCGCTCGTCAAGTTCATACCAGCCCTGGGCGACAATCTGGGCAGCAGCGGTCGGTGTTGCCGCACGCACATCAGCCACAAAGTCGGCGATGGTAAAGTCAACCTCATGTCCGATACCGGTAACTATTGGCGCCCTTGATGCGGCGATAGCCCGCGCAACAATTTCGTCATTAAATGGCCACAAATCCTCAAGCGACCCTCCACCCCTCGCAACAATTATCAACTCAACATCGTCAAGCATATTCAGACCGGCAATCGCATCGGCAATCTGTTCGGCTGCGCCTTCCCCCTGAACCTGAACCGGATACAAGAGAACCTTCAGATGCGCCTTGTGCAGTTTCAAAGTCTTGAGCAAATCATGAATCGCCGCACCTACAGGTGATGTGACAACTCCGATAATCTTGGGCAGTTTCGGCAAAGGGCGCTTGCGCTCCTCTTTAAACAACCCCTCCTTTTCCAGTTTTCTTTTGAGCTGCTCAAACGCCTTCTGCAGCGCACCCAAGCCCTTGGGTTCAATCACATCCAGAATAATCTGGTATTTGCCGGTGGGAACATAGACCTCAAGCCTGCCATGCCCAATCACTAACATTCCATCCTCAAGCCTGAATTTCAGCCTCCGCGCCGCATCCCGAAAACAGACCGCCTGAATCTGTGAGCCCTCATCCTTTAAGGAAAAATAATAGTGACCGCTTGGATAAACCTTGAGATTGGAAACCTCACCAACAACCCAGATATCAGAAAAGTATTCACTCAGCATCCCGGCAACTAACTGGTTCACCTGAGATACCGAAAGGATTTTCCTTGCCGGAATCGCGGCCATCCTTAAAAACCTATTTAGTTTTTAGTTCGTAGTTAATACTACTTTTTGGTGTAATCGTAAAACCCTCTGCCGGTCTTTCTGCCTAAAAATCCTGCGGCAACCATCCTTTTCAGAAGCGGGCAGGGGCGATATTTCGGGTCACCCAAGTCCTGATAAAGGACATCGAGAATCGCCAGGACTACATCCAGCCCAATCAAATCTGCCAGCGCCAAAGGTCCCATCGGATGGTTCATCCCAAGTTTCATCACCGTGTCAATCGCCTCCTTGTCCGCAACCCCGGTCTCAAGGCAGAAAATCGCCTCGTTAATCATCGGCATCAGAACCCGGTTGGAAACAAACCCGGGCGAATCATTCACCACCACTGGTGTCTTACCCAGTTCCTTTGATAGTGCGACGATTTCATCAATCACCGCTTGAGAGGTTGCCAGACCCTTCACCACCTCAACCAACTGCATCAGGGGCACCGGATTCATAAAGTGCATCCCGATAACCCTCTCCGCCCTTTTGGTTGCCGCACCCAAAAGCGTTACCGAGATTGTTGAGGTATTGGTGGCAAGAATCACATCAGTCTGACAGATTGCATCCAGCTTGGCAAAAAGGGTGCGTTTCAGGTGCACATCTTCGGTTACCGCCTCAACCACCAGACAGCAATCCTTACACGCCTCTATCTCAAGCCGGGCGGTGATGCGTGCCATTGTTGCATTAGCGGCATCCGCGCTCAACCTTCCTTTCTCAACCAGTTTATCCAGCGACTTCTTGATGGTTGCCATTCCTTTATCAAGAAACCGCTGCTCAACATCCACTAACATCACATCATAACCGCTCATCGCAAAAACTTGGGCGATACCAGAACCCATGGTTCCAGCGCCAATAACACCGACCTTTTTATTATTCATCATTCCTCCCTGATTGGTTTATTATTGTCATTTTCTCAATATAGCGCTAACAGGAAAAAGGTCAATAGAATAATATCTCTGGGAGATTGCGGTATTGGGGATAGGTCTTTTTAGTAAATAGCGATTTGGTAGGTAATGAATATTGCCGGTAATCTGCTGAAAGTTGCCGGAAGGGATGTTTTTTATAGGTTTTAACATTGCCAAAAGCCAACTGTTTTGTTAGTTTATCCGACTCAATGATATTTTTAGCGATTCTTACACCCTGGAATATGAACACCATCTTGGGATAAAAAGACTGTCTGATTCTTAAACAAGTCTGGCTCAATGTATCAGGATGAACTGCGCCAATCTGCTCGTGCAGCCCGGTTTTCAGCAATAACAGGTATAAATAATCGCATCCTGGTCAAACAGGTTGTTGATTTCCTTCATATCATTTAGAAAATCCTGAAACGAATAATCGCCATTCTTATACTTATAGTCAGGGACAAATAGTGACTGTTCGTGTGTCTCGGCATTGGTTTCAGAGTCGTACAGACTCCATCAAGTTCAATGAAACCAAGGGTTAGTTCCTTAAGTTTTTTCTTGAGTTGCACAAAGCGGGTAGGTTCATTTTTCCAATCCGGCCCGCTTTTTTAGCAAAAATCACAAAACCGCTGTTAGCGCGGCTTGAAAGCCAGTGTAAACTGGTTTTGTATAAACCCTGGTCAACATAATATCTCCCAGTCATAATTTCCTGGCTTTTTTTAATACTGTTATTATGACAAAAACCCTGCCATTTGTTTGGCTCAGATTTATTCGGATATTATTATTCAACCGTTTGTTTATGCTTTTGCTTAAATTGTCCAGATAGGAAATTTACTTTTCCACCATCTGCCTGTATTCGGGATAAGTGTTTTGGAAAAAGAGGTTGTTTCGGCTTAAGTTTGGCATTAAGGTGATTCTACCTATAGATAGAAAAATTATTAGGGGTATCAGTTGGGTATTTCCTTAATTATTAAGG
>CAZNRV010000149.1:0-11724 GCA_964575495.1 uncultured bacterium | reverse complement strand
GTTTGTCTGGACTTCACCCAACCTGCCCACCTGGAATAAAACACCAGTAAAGGACATTATAAGCCGATTAACCCGAATGGAGGTGTTCTGCGGCAATGACGCCAATGCGGTTGCGCTTGGTGAATGGCTTTTTGGTGCGGCTAAAGGCTGCCGCAATGCGCTCTGCATCACGCTTGGCACCGGGATTGGCTCAGGAATTATCGCCGATAACCGCCTGCTTTTGGGCGCCAACAGTTATGCCGGTGAACTTGGGCACACAACCCTGTCCATCAGAGGTCCTGCCTGTCCCTGCGGTAGTTCTGGCTGTCTTGAAAGATTTGTCGGCGCACAGGCGATTGTCGAGCGTTGCCGCCGGCTTATGCGCCAACAGCAGCGACGCCTCGCCGCCACCAAAAACCAGCTTTCCCTTTTTGGCGGAACCGGCGAACGTTTGAGTTTAATATTTGACCTTATCGGGTATGACTTCAGCCGGCTCAGCACCAAGGAAATCGGCATCGCCGCAAGAAAGAATGATAAACTTGCCTTGCAGGTAATCAAAGAAATCGGCAATCTCCTCGGAATCGGAATCTACAACGCCCTGATGATTCTTGACCCTGAGGTTGTTGTTCTTGGTGGCGGTGTCAGCCGGCTGGGGAAGCCGCTATTGCGTGCACTTGAACAGACAGTCTTTAACCGGCTCTATATCTCAAACCGGCAACTGAAACTTGTTCTGTCAAAACTAAAGGATGATGCGGGCATTCTCGGAGCCAGTCAGTTTCACAAACTCAGTTTTTAGTTGATAGTTCGCAGTTAATAGTTCAAAACTAAGAACTAATCACCGAGAACCAATTTTATACCCTTTCCCAGAGAAAATCCCACAAAGAAAAGCCCGCCACCCTCTTTTCCATAATGAAACTGCCCTCAATGATGAACGGTCGGAACTCCTGGGCATAATAAAGCCGGCGCTGGGAAGGGTTATCGCCGTACCAGCGCTGCCCCTGACTCAAAATCCTTTTCAGGGTCTCATCGTGCGCGCCATCTATCGTCTTAAAGCCCATCTTCAAAAGGGTAACGAGCATCGCCACATGCCTGGGATAGGCGACAACCGAATAAGCCTTGTTTTTCTTGCCCAGCGCAATCACCAGTTCAACGAGAAATGGGCAGTAATTCTGACCCCGGAACTGGGGGCGAACATATGCCCTGGTTAACTCCCAGCGGTCCATATCCCTGCCTTCGGCATCAAGCCAGCACGGGTCAATCCTATCATAACCCATCCACTCTTCACCTGACTGCTTTGAGCCGAAATACACCTGCAGGAAATCCTCCTCTGCGACCGGGTCATGATAGCGCCTGATGCTAAACCAGTGGTCCTCAACTCTTAACTCCGGTTTGGGTAGAACTATCTTGGCATCAGGTCTTGAGCGAACATACTCCACCACCTGCTCATCGGTCTCGCAGGGTATCACATCAACAATTACCTTAATCCAGTTCCGATACTGTTCAGGCTCAATCATTCCTTATCAAATATCTCCTGTAATTTTTTCTCTAACTCACCTTCATCTGTTATCAACACCTTGCGCGGCTTTGACCCGGCATGCGGACCGACAATGCCTGCCCGCTCCAACTGGTCGATGATTCTGCCTGCGCGCGCCCAGCCGACATCAAGCCGGCGCTGCAGCATTGACACCGAAGCCTCGCGATGGGTCACCACCAGCCGCGCCGCCTCTGCAAAAAACTCATCATACTCACCGTTTTCGGATGTAACTCCTCTACGCTCGTCGCTCACAATTCCAATCTCCTCGTCGAGCGATTCATAATAGCCCTTTGCGAGCAGGTTGTCAACAACTGCCGAAGGAATTATCGCATCCAGCCGCTCCCGCTTCTTACCCTTTGCCGCCCGGCGCGGGTCGTAAAGGACATCAATCAAGTCCTGTTCAACAACCTCTTGCGCCTTTGCCACCTCATCGTCAACCAGACCGTCCAGAAGTTTGCTCAAGTATCGGACCGCCCAGAGGTCAACAACCCTCTTTGCCGCCCGCTCCGAGACATAAGAACCATGGAGCCGCACCGGCTCGCCCTTGCCCGGAGGCAAAAAGAGCATATCCCCCCTGCCCAAAAGCGACTCGGCACCATTGGCATCAAGAATCGTCCTGGAGTCAACCTTGGTTGCAACCTGAAAGGCAATCCGGCAGGGAAAATTCGCCTTGATTAAACCGGTAATGACATCAACCGAAGGTCGCTGGGTCGCCAAGATGAGGTGAATACCTACAGCCCTTGACATCTGTGCCAGTCGGATAATCCTTGCCTCAATCTCTGCGGGTGCCCGCTGCATCAAATCCGCAAGTTCGTCAATCACCACCACGATATAGGGCTTTTTCCGTCTGCCTACCTCTTCACAACGGGCGTTGTAACTCAAAATGTCCCTCACACCTAATTCGGCAAACTCGCTGTAACGTACCTCCATAATCTCCACGATGCGGGTCAATTCGTTCACAACCCGTTCCGGGTCGGTTGTGGTCATTGATAACAGATGCGGAACCGGATTGTATATCGGCAACTCCAACTGCTTCGGGTCAATGGTCAGAAACCTCACTGCAGCGGGCGTTGAGCGAAAGATGATAGACATAATGATGGAGTTAATACAAACCGATTTACCTGAACCTGTTGTCCCGGCAATAAGAATATGGGGCATCGAGCGCAAATCAGCGCAATAGGGCTCACCGGTAATCGTGGTCCCCAGCGCAAAACCTAAAGGCGAATCAAGTTCCTGATAGGCAGGGCTGGTGAGAACTTCCCGAAGATAAACCATGCGCCGGCTCTTGTTGGGAATCTCAACCCCGACCGCACTCTTGCCCGGAATCGGCGCCAGAATCCGCACCCTTTCCGCAGAAAGTGCCAGCGCAATATCATCAGTCAAACTCTCAATCCCGCTGCAGCGCACACCGGGTGCTGGCTCCAGTTCGAACCTGGTTATCATCGGACCAGACAAGGTGCCGGTCAATTTGCTATCAATCCCGAACTCCCGCAGTTTGCTGATTAAAACTTCGGCTTCGGCTTCGGCTTCCTTTGGGTCCTTAAACACCTTGTCCTGAGGTGTGGGCTGGTCAAGACGCTCTAAAAACTGGCCCTGAAAATCCGCCATATTCAGTTTCAACGGTTCGCGGCTGACCGGGACCTGCCGGGTTGTAACACTCTGCTCTTCTGGCGGAAAAAGCGGCGGTTGCGGTTCTGGCTCAGGTTGAGTCAATTTATCTTCAACCTCTACCTTTATCCGCACTTTACGCTTGGGTTGTTGGAAGAAGGCGTTCAGCCAGATGCGGAGAGTTTTAAAAAAATTCCCTAACGCGCGTGCTAAGCGCTGATCTTCGTTTAAGGTTAAACCTGAAGCCGAGAGCAGAACAATCAGTCCAATCACGATAATCAAAAATGTCCCGAAATTATCAAAAAGTTCGATGAGACCCAAAATGACACTTTGCCCGCACCTGCCTGCAACCAATAGGGGCGCGCGGAAATATGCTAAAGAAAGTTCAAGGATGAAGCCGTAAAGCAATATGAAAAAAGACCAGGTGATATCCTTCACCCGTGCTTTTCGGAACCAGAGCACAAATCCCCAGTAAAAGCCAAGCGCCACGAGTGCGAGTGCGCCAAGACCAAACAGACCCGTTAAATTCCTGCCAAGAAATGCGCCGGTCCAGCCGCCAAAATTATCATCACCACTTACCAAACCACTATAGATAGAGAGCAGACCCGCGCCCAGAAAAATCGCCAGCGAAAGAAAACAGAATCCCAAAAATTGCCGCCACCTTTTACGACCTGTGAGCCAGAGCCCAACTGCGGCGCCCGCAATAATAATGACCAGGATGCTCATACCTCCAAAAAGATAAAACAGACCAGAACCCAAAAGATGACCGACCAAACCGTTCTGCCTCCCGAAAATAAAGGAAATCAGGCTCAGACCCATATACAGCACCAGACCAACCGCGACAACTTTGCTGATAAAACCCCAGTGCGACCTTGCGGCCCTACCTTTGCTTTTCATAACTTATATTCCCCCCTGACCGGTAAATAGCCGGGTGGTTGTAATCACTAACGGCAAAATGAAAAATCGGAATAGGGGCATACCTAATAAAAATATCATCACAATACCTAAAAAATTGTTCTGTTCCAGCCTGCTGAACCGCGCTGCCAGTTCTGATGGTAAAAGATAATAAACCAGCCTTGAGCCGTCAAGTGGGGGAATAGGAATAAGATTGAAGAAGCACAGAATTAGGTTGTAAAGGACAAAGTAATATGCCAGGCGCCAGGCAAAACCGCTAACCCCGAGAAAGGAAAAAAGCCGGACCAAGAGCCCGGCAACGAGTGCAGTGAGGAAATTAGCAAGCGGACCGGCAAGCGCGGAGATTGCCATGTCTCGCAGGGGATTTCTGAAGTTGCCGGGATTAATCGGTACCGGCTTTGCCCAGCCGAATCTTGTCCAAGGTAAAAGCAAGAGCAGGGTGCCCAGCGGGTCGAGGTGTTTGAGCGGATTCAGGGTCAATCTGCCCTGCTGCTTTGCGGTTGGGTCGCCTAAAACCAAAGCCGCATAGCCGTGACTGAATTCATGAACCGTGAGACCGAAGAGAATTGCCGGCACCGTTAAAAAAATCTCCTCAATGTTAAACATTGCGCGTCAACCACCTTCGGGTGAGCGCCAGTTCCTCATCCCTGTTTCTCACCCTGCGGTCGAGCCGGGCACAAAGCAGCCGCTCAATTATCTTGCCCAGTTGGGGATCAGGTTTCACGCCCAGTGCGAGCAAATCAAGCGGTTTCAGGTCAGGTTTGACAGCAATCAGCTCATTGAGAAAAAGATCTAATTTCCTGCGGGTAGCACCGCCTTTCAAAACCCTTAATACTTTGAGCGCGGGAACCGGCACGGGCTTAAGGAGCCGGTACATTGTTGACCGTTTCCGGGCGCGGCGCAGCCGGGTCTCGATAGCGGTAAAGCTCCTTATTGCTGCCTGCGCCTGCCTTTCTTCTTTTGTGAGCGGGAACCGGTTGTCAATCGGCAATCTGCTTAAGAGATAGAGATAAAGCAGTTCGTCCCTAATACCTGCCTGAGTTAACCTTGTTAATTCGGTAAAAAACCCTCTGGGCGGAAACCAACGCCAACAACCTGCAAAAACCCCTTCCCTGAATAGCGCTTCAAGCATCTTGAGTGCGGACTCTTCCTTAGAGATGCAGCGCAGTTCATAGAGCACCCTTTCGGGCGTCAAAAGCGCCAAATAACCGTCCTTCACCGCCCGTCTCAAAAGGTAAAGCGTGCCTGACTCAATCTCAAACCCAAACCGAATCCCGAACCGGAGGCAGCGAAATATCCGTGTTGGGTCGTCAACAAAGCTTTCCGGATGAATAACCCTGACCAGGCGCTGACGCAGGTCTTGTTGGCCGCCATATGGGTCAATGACCTTTCCCATTCCATGCTTAGTGAGTTCAATTGCTAGCGCATTGATGGTGAAATCCCTTCTTTTTAAGTCCCTTTCTATTCCTGCGGGCTTGACCTCGGGCAGGACAGCAGGGAAGGGATAAATCTCATCCCGGGTATGGGCAAGGTCAATTCGTTCTTCCGGCAGATGGAGGGTGGCGGTTAAAAACCGGTGATAGTAGACATAGGTTGCGCCAATGCGCCGGTGAAGTTGTTTGAGAAGCTGTAATAGTGTTCGGTTAGTTGCCCGCAGGTCAACCGCTATGTCAAAGTCCTGGGCCTCCCCTATTGAATCAGCGGGCACATTTTCAAGTGAACGATAGAGCCAGTCGCGGACCAAGCCGCCAACCAGATACGACCTGCCACCCCAGTTTTCGATAATTTCAGCAATGAGGTGGCAGGATTGAGGGAGACGGGTCATATGCGCAAAGCGCCTACCGCATACCCAAATAGTTCATTGCCATTAGTTCTCAACCAAAAACCACGAAATGCGAAGCATCGGCGCAAGCCAACTAAAAATGCCCCGAGCCATCCAGAAAGGAATTCCTCGGCAGGCTCGGAATGGCTGGGCGAAAAAAACCAAAAACATTTTGGGTTTGTTTAGGACTTCCCGACCTTGCTCGGAACGACATTGTTCAGAATCCGAGCGTCTTAGTGGTGTCGTCTTTCTGCCCGTGAACCTTGATTTTGCCGAACCTCGCCTCATACTTGCGGATGTTTTCGGTCAGGGCTTCATGCAGGAGTGCGGCGTGCTGAGGTGTCATCACAATTCTGGAGAATACCTTTGCCTTGGGAAGTCCGGGCAATATCCGGGCAAAATCAATGATGAACTCGGAGGCGGAATGGGCAATTAGAACAAAGTTGGAGTAAATTCCTTCTGACTCCTTTTCGCCGATTTCAATCTGAACCGGCGGTCCGGGCTGGGGTTGTTTCTCGTCCATAACAATGCTCCTTTCTTTAACTCATTCGCTTTATTTGCTGACAAGACGGATAAATTTTCTCTTCCCGACCTTTAAAATAAGCGGCTGGGGCGCGGGTTTGACAATCAGAGTAAGGTCGGTGATGCGGTTGCCATCAAGGTAGACCGCACCTTCCTGCAGTTTGCGCCTGGTCTCACTCTTGGAGGGTAACAGCCCTGTCTGCACAATCAAATCAACAATATTGACCCCTGATTCAGGAACTTTAAATTCGGGGAGCGCCTGGGGTGCCTGTTTGTCTCTGAATATCCGGTCAAACTCGCTCGCTGCCGCTTCGGCAGCACTCGGGGAGTGGTAGAGGGCACATACCGCCTTTGCCAGTTCCACTTTGATGTTTTTCGGGTTTTCACCGGCTTTGAGTCTGGCTTCGTATTCGGCAATCTCCGCATCAGTTTTGTCAGTGGTCAACCGGAAATAGGTGAGGATGACTTCATCAGGAATTGACATCAGTTTGCCAAACATCTCCGATGCCGGCTCGCTGATGCCCACATAGTTGCCATATGACTTGGACATCTTGAGCCTGCCATCGGTGCCAACCAAAAGGGGCATAGTGATTATCACCTGCGGCGTCTGACCGAATCGCGCCTGCAGTTCCCTGCCGACCAAAAGATTCCAGTACTGGTCAGAACCCCCAAGCTCAACATCTGCCTGCACCATCACTGAATCATACCCCTGAAAAAGAGGATAAAGGAGTTCATGGACGAAAAGCGGGACACCCTGATTGAGACGGGTTTTGAAGTCCTCGCGCTCAATCAGGCGGGCAACGGTATAACGGGCGGCGAGGTTGACGACATCTCTAACTTTGAGGCTGTCAAGCCATTCTGAGTTGTAGCGGAACTCACAGCGCTCGGGAATCAGAATCTTTTTTATCTGCTCCTGGTAGCGCGCCAGATTTTCCCTTATCTGTTCGTCAGTTAACTGGGGTCTTGTCTTTGACCTGCCTGTCGGGTCGCCGATTCTGCCGGTGAAGTCGCCCACAATCAAAACCGCCGTGTGCCCCAATGCCTGAAACTGGCGCAACTTGCGCAGAACTACCGCAAAGCCGAGATGAATATCCGGACCCGAGGCATCAATGCCTAACTTGACCCGCAGGGGTCTCCCGGTTCTCCTTGAGTGCTCGAGCCGCTCAACCAGTTCCGCCTCAGTCTCGAGCCGGTCAATTCCCCGTTTCAGTTTTTCAATAACCGCCACCGGCATAATACCTGTCACTAATTTTGATTTTTTCCATCATAAAACCACGAACTAAAAACTATTGCGATATTTCGTAAGTCCCAAAATCTTCAGGGTCGATAGCGCGCAGTCTTGAGCGCAGATCCTTGAGCCGTTCCTCATCTTCGGCTGAAAGTTCCTGCCCTGCCTGTTCCATTACTAATTCCGCCACATATATAGGCGCACCAACACGAACTGCCAGTCCGACCGCATCTGAAGGACGGGCATCAACCGCTACCAGTCTATCTCCGGTCTTAAGCACCACCTCGGCATAAAATGTGTCCTGTTCCAGTTTGGTGATGAGAACCCGACTGACACTGCCGCTTAATCCGGAAATCAGATTTCTCATCAGGTCAATGGTAAGCGGTCTGACGAACTGGGTGCCTTCAAGCGCATAGGCGATTGCCGATGCCTCTGCCGCACCGATGAACACCGGCAGGACCCGGTTGCCTGCGACCTCGCGCAAAAGCATTACGGGCGAGTTGGTGGAGTTATCAATGAGAACCGCTTCAACCCTAACCTCAATCACAAACTGGTCCGGCGTTTTTCACCCCGCCGCCTCTTCAACAACCCAGAGCTTTACTGTAGCGGTAATGTTTTGCCCTAATTTAATCGGGATGTCATACACCCCGGGTGCCTTGATTGGTTCCTCAAGGAGGATGGCATGTTTATCCACCTTGTGCCCAGCCTTTTCTAAAAGGTCTGCAATGTCGGCATTGGTAATCGCACCAAAAGCACCCTCGGCACCCATCTTAAGAGCGGTTTTCACCGTGACCAGACCCAAGCGTTGCGCTGCATCCAGAAGCCTTCGCGTGACCCTTGTCTCCTGACCGGCAATCTGCTTTTTGATAGTTTCGAGTTGCCTGAGGTTTACCTCATCTGCAATCAGTGCCAGTTTTTTGGGCAAGAGGTAGTTGCGGGCAAAACCGTCCCGGACTACAACCACCTCACCCCGTTTGCCCAGGCGCTCAATATCGCTCAAAAGAATGACCTTCATCTGCGTCAGGAAAAGAGCGCCAGGGTGCGAGCGGTCTTAATCGCGCGCGCAAGCCGGCGCTGATGACGAGCACATAGACCTGAAATCCGTGAGGAAACTATTCTACCACGCTCGGTGAGAAAGTCTTTGAGTCGCGGGTCCTTGTAATCAATCTCTGTAACACCCTGCTCGCAAAAGGGGCAGGATTTTGACCGAATTTTAATCCTTTTATTTTTCATCATTGAAGCATAATTGACCTGACGCCAATGTCAAGTTTGCCGCAAAGGCTCCGGGCTTTTTCCCAATCTTGACAGAAAATTCTTTCCCTGTTATTATCAATTGATGCCCGAAAGAGAGAAAAAAACAAAACCAAGCGAAAAAATAAGCCGGGTTGATTTTGAGGAAGTGGAACGCATCCGCAGCGGCTGGCGCAATACCTACAGCCTTGTGGTCCTTATTCTGATTCTTGCCGGGATGCTCTTTTTAGGGTTTTTATATCTGCACAGCCGCCAGCGCCCAGAACCGCCTGCTGAAGAAACGCCTGCCGGTGAAAATATCTGGATTCCCGGGATTGACTATCAGCCGAAAAAAGACGAAGGCGAATAGCAGTTTTAATCCCTTGACCAAATTCCGATTCGGCAGCCGCACGGGTCTCGGAAAAAGCCATAATAACCAAAACCTCCGCCGATTTCGGTCTTAAACTTTTCAATTCTGCCGCCCAACTGCTCAACCATTTTAAGAGTCCCGGGTATGTCCTTCACTTTGATATAAACATCAATGCCGGGCTCGGGCATCTGATCAACCTTAAAGATGCCCCCGCCGGTTCCACCTTCAATTTCAAACATCACATAATCAGGACCTGACCGCGTCATCTTCCAGCCAAAAAGTTGGGCATAAAAATCTGCCGACCTTTTCAAATCGGTTGCTGGAATCTCCCAGTGGCAAAGATTGTGCATTTTTAGCTCCTTTGTTTTTGATAAATGACCCTGCCTTTGCTTATGACCGTTCGGACCGGATTATGACCTAAACGATATGCCAGATGCCGGTAATCAGGCACATCAGTAATTATAATATCTGCGCTCTTACCCGGTTCCAGGCTGCCAATCTCGTTTTCCATTTTCAGCGCCTTTGCCGCAATCACCGTTACCCCGCGGATTGCCTCAACAATGGTCAAGCCGTAATAGATACACCCAAACTGCAGGGTCAGGGGTTGAGCCAAAAGGGTTGAGGAACCGGGGTTGCAATCACTGCCCAGGGCAATCGGGATTCCCAACTCCCGCATCCTGCTCACCGGCGGTCTGTGTCGCTCCTGCAGGAAAAAACAGGTTGCCGGTAAAAGGACCGCAACGACCCCTTTCTCGCTCATCATCCTCAGCCCATTTTCTGATGGTTGCAGCAGATGGCTGGCAGATACCGCACCGACCTCAGCCGCAACCTCTGCCCCGCCCGAACTTTCAATCTCGTCGGAATGAATCGTCGGCAAAAGACCCGCCCTTTTTCCTGCCTCAAGAATTACCTGGCTCTCATCGGCATTGAAGACAAAGTTCTCACAGAAGACATCACAGAACTTTGCTATCCTCTCCTTTGCCACCAGCGGTATCATCTCATCAATTATCAGCCGGATGTAATCAGATTTTTCCATCCCCTTCGGCACTGCGTGCGCACCCAGAAAGGTTGGCACCACCCTAGTCAATCCCGCCGCCTTTAACCTCTTTACTACCCGCAGTATCTTTAACTCGTTTGTTGTGTCCAGCCCGTAACCGGACTTTATCTCCACGGTAGTTGTTCCCCAGCTGACCATCTCCTTTAACCGCTTCAGCGCCTGCTCGTAAAGTTCCTCTTCAGTTGCCTGTCTGGTTTTCAGCACCGTGGCAACAATTCCACCCCCGGCTTCGGCAATCTCCTTATAGGTTCTGCCTTGCCGCTGCTGCTCAAACTCATCCGCGCGCCAGCCCGCAAAGACCAGATGGGTGTGCGGGTCGATAAATCCGGGCAGGACAACCGAGTTTTCACAGTCAAGAACCTCTTCATCCGGCCTGGGGTCTAAACCCTTGCCAACTTCAACAATCACTTCACCCTGAATCCGCAGACTCCCGTGCTCAATTATGCCCAGTCCGTTATCTGCTATCGTCAAAATCTGGGCAGAGTTAATTAAAAGCAGGCGCTGACCCACGCTTTATTATGTTTAAAAATCACGGCAAGGCAATAGTGACAGCCGGTTTTCAGTTCATAATTATCAGTTTCTGCACACCGCGCGACTGCGCACCCAGCGACCGAACAAAATACATACCTGCGGGAAGCGGACAGCCATTTTCATCTTTTAAGTCCCAAATCAACCTACTGGACTCATCGGGTTTGAGCGCGCGCACCAGTTTGCCCGCAGCGTTGTAAACCTCAAGCCCGTTTGCTGACTGAAACTCAACCGCACCCTGGTGAAGAAAACGGACTGTGGAACCGAGCATTTTGAGACCAAGAGCCGGGGCGGGATTGGTCTTTTCCGCGATGCCGGGTCTGAATCGCACCCAGAAGGACCAGGGTGCACCAAACTCACCCCAGCCGAACCGGTTATGTCCCTTGCAAACCCATTTGTAAGACCGACCATAAGTAAACAAGGTATCCGGTAATGAACAACTGGGTGCAGTTCCTACCTGGGACCAGATGGTATCACCGGTGCCATATATCACCCGGAAACAGAAACTGTCAATATCGGTTCTGGTGGTATCAACTAAAAGCACAATCGGCGGCGAGAAAATCTGCTGACCGTTTGGTGGTGCCAGCGGCATCGGCGGCAAAGGCTCACGCAATAGCCGAAAACAGCCGAATGTTCCATCGGCTGATGTCAAATACCCATTGTAATACTGCCGGAACCTCAGCCGCACCGAATCACACGCAGAAAGCGATGGGCTGATGAACCAGTTATAAGAACCACTGTCAGGCACACTGTCCAGCAAAGTCCAGTCCCTGCCCGCATTGAGCGAAATGTCAATCGCCACCCAGTCTGCGGGCGTGCCGAAGTTGTCCCAGCGCACCTGAACCGTATCACCAACCTGCAAAACCTCACCCCTACCAATAGAGTTGTAAAATGTGTCGCCCATTGGATAGCGGACCTCAAGCCTGTGGAC
>CAZNRV010000148.1:0-12107 GCA_964575495.1 uncultured bacterium | reverse complement strand
ATATAACACAAATTCATAGTAGGAGGAAATATGAAGAAGACCCTTGTCCTCTTGGTGGTCGTGGTTAGTGCAGTTTTTGCCCGCAGCACTGCTGGCGGGTATGGCTCTTTCGGTCCGAGCCTTGGGCTGATTAACTACGACAAGATTAACGAGGTATTTGCCCGCAACGGGGTAGAGAAATTATCGTCCCAGCACTGGATGTTTTGCGGTGGTGGTTATGCGGTTGTCAACCGGGTGATGATTGGCGGTGCGGGTTGGGGCGGAACCCAGAGTGTCACCTCAGAATCTTTGAACCTTTTCTGCCAGGTTAATTATGGCGGGGGCGAGTTTCGTGCCGGTTATGTTGTCCTTGACCTGAAATATTTGCTTGTGGCTCCGGGTTTAGGGATTGGCGGCGGCGGCTACTCAATTAACCTTGGACCTTATAACCAAACCGTACCCAACTTTGACAGTCTGCTTCAGAATCCCGGGCGCACTTCAACGGTTGACTTTTCCGGTCTTATCCTGAATCCCCAGCTTGCCATTGTCATTCCGATTTCCTTTGTGGGTTTAGAAATCCGGGGCGGTTACTGTTTTGGACCGCTGGCAGGTGATTGGAAATTTGCTGACCGGGGCTTGCTCGCAAAGGGTCCGGAGATGGCAAAGGGGAATGCGTGGGTGAGTCTTAATGTCCTGTTTGGCGGCTTTGCAAGGGAAAAGGGGCATTTCAAGGGTAAGATTGAGATTGAGGGTGGCAAGGAAAAGCAGGAGGAAGAAGAGAATTAAGCCTGCCCCGAGCGAACAGAGAGGGATTTTTCCACTGCGGTCGGAATGACGAAGCCGAGGGGTCGCACCGAATGGTTTTCATTGCAATTGGCTGATTGTTTACTAAAATATTGAGATTAATTTTTATCAGGAGGAAAATTGAAAAGAGTTTTAGTCATTGGTCTTATCCTGGCAACCGCAGTTATTGCGGGTAGCATCAAGAGGTCAGTAGACCTAAAAATTGACCGGCTCAGTTTTTTTTCTTTTCGGGGCTATGATTGCATAGAGCTTTCCGAGGCTTTCTTAAGCCCTGAACCGGGCAAGCCATCCCTTCCTTATATAACCGTTACGCTGGTGATTCCTTTTGATGCGCGGCTGACCGGTGTGGTCGTGGAACCAATGCTTACTGAACAAGTCAAAGGCAGGTTCAATATCCTGCCTGCGCAGGTGCCAATGCCCATTTCCCAAAAGGAAAGACCGCCATTTGTTCAGCCTGACCCTGAGATATATTCGTCGGAAAGACCGTTCCCGGATGAAAACCTAATCCATTACTCAATTGGCTCAGCTGCCGGTTTTAAACTGGTCAACCTTATCATCTGCCCGTTCACCTATTACCCTGCAACTGGTAGGCTTTTCTTTCACAGCCGGTCAAACATCACTGTTCATTATGAAACCGATGCCCGTTTGCCCGATAACCTCTATCCTGCGCAAAGGGAGCGCATGCTTCTCAGTCTCAAAAATCTTGTCCTGAACCCGGAACAATTGCCAATCTTTTCACCGCCGGCAAAAAAAACCGACCAGCCCCAGATTGAATATCTTATCATCACCAGCCCGGAACTCGTCTCTTTTTTCAACCCGTATCTTGAATATAAGAAAAGCCGCGGGCTCAAAACCGAGCTCAGGACAACCGACTGGATTGAGCGCAACTATCCTGGCAGGGACCTGCAGGAAAGGATTCGCAATCTCATCACTGACTATTTTCATAATCGCGGTCTTGTCTATGTCCTTTTAGCCGGCGACAATCGCCAGGTCCCGTCAAGGCAAATCCGGGTTGATGTGGGTAATGAACAGGGTTTAATCCCGACCGATTTGTATTACGGCGACCTCGACTTCTCCTGGGACTCAAACCACAACAACTTTTTCGGCGAGATGGACGATTCTGTTGACCTTTATGCCGATGTGTTTGTCGGGCGCGCATCGGTTGATAATCAGGCTCAGGTTGAGAACTTCGTCGCCAAGGTTCAGACCTACGAGAACAGCCCGGAAGGGGATTATATCAAACGGAGCCTCCTGCCTTCAGGCTGGCTCTGGCGCTCAATCGGCTATCACGGCAGATTTGTCAACGACTCCATCGCCAATCTCACCCCAACAGAATGGACTGACCGCAAACTGGAAAACCCGCCTAATGCTCGAGTTGTTGCTGACTCTTTTGACCATGGATTTGCGATATTTGACCCGGCAGGTCATGGTAACGAAGCCGGCGTGTATGACGAAGACGGCACGCCAATCTACACCTCCAGTTATGCCTCAAGACAGCAGAATCGGAACCGTTTCAGCATCATCACCTCGCTTGCCTGCAACCCGGGCAACTTTGAAGCTGAAGACTGTCTTGCCGAGATTGCGCTCAACTGTCATAATGGCGGTGCGATTGGTGTGATGATGAACTCCCGTTATGGCTGGGGCACGCCACCATCAATGGGTCCTTCAGAAAAACTGTGCGTTCGTTTCTACGACTACCTCTTTAACCTGTCAGAATCCCAGTTAGGACCTTGCCACAACCGTTCGCGAGAAGAGTATGCCGGTGCTGCTATTTACTCATCGCTCTGGCGCTGGTGTTTCACCGAATTCAACCTCCTGGGCGACCCGACAATTGACATCTGGACCGATGTGCCCGACTCCCTTAATATTACCGCTCCTGATACCATTCTTACCGGCTCGCAGACCCTGACGGTAACCGTAACTGAAAACTCCAGCCCGGCTGAAGGTGTACTCATAACCGCATACAAGGGCAGCGAAGTTTTAACCAGCGCAGTAACCACGAACAGCGGGCAGGTCAATCTGAACATCCATCCCCTGACCATTGGCGAACTCACCCTTACCGCCAGAGAGCACAACAACCTGCCGGCAGTAAAATTGCTGCCTGTTGTTCAGGGAAATCCAGAGCCAATCCTCGTCTGCACCCGGCAGGTGGTTGATGACTCTAATCAGGCAAATCCGAATCAAATCCTTGAACCCGGTGAAACCGCACATCTCAACCTCACCATCAAAAATATCGGATTGGCATCGGCAACGAATACCACGGTTATCCTTCACACCTTAAGCCCGGATATCGCAATTATTGACTCAGTTGCAAACTTAGGGCAGATTGCCGCTCAGGAGTCGGCATTGACTGAAAACCTGACCGTCAAGGCTCTCCATTCTGCCGGACCAGGTTCCAACCCGGAATTTTTCCTTGTCATCCGCTGTAACCAGAATGAATGGGAATTATGGTTTACAATCACCCTTGGGTATCCGGGCAGAATCTGGGCAGATATTGACACCGGCACCTGTGCCCTTTCGGTTACCGCCCGCGGCACAATCGGCTATGACCCGGTTGAAAACCGGCAGGGCAGGGGTTTTCGTTATCCGAAGAGCGATACCAGCGGTTTAAATATCGCCAGTTTTGTGATTGGTAACTCTCATCAATACATTGTTGACCGGTTTTACTCTCAAGAGGGCTTTGACCAGGACTGGCAGCTTCAGGACAGCATACGCACCCGGCTGCCTCTCTATAATGCGGCTCAACTGCTCCAGTCAAGTTTTAATGACCGCGGTCATCCCCAGCCCAAAAACATTATTGTTGACCAGCGTTCCCTCGGTTTGAATCAGACCGGGATTGACAATGTGGTTGTCCTCCTCTACGATATCCTGAATACCGGCACAAATTCGCTTGACAATCTCTTTGGTGGTATCCTTGCTGACTTTGATGTCGTTCCGACAGACCGGCTCCACGACCTTGCCCGGACGATTCCCGAAGTCAACACCGCATTTATGCGCAATGTCAACTTATCCAATCGCTACTTTGGTGTCAAACTGCTTTATCCTCACGCGCAGGCTAATTTAACCTGCATTGACCACAGCCTTTATGTCTATCCTGATTCCGGAATGAGTGATGATATGAAATATCGTGCCTTGACCGGAACACTTGGGGTTCAGAACAGCAACCGTCCGTTCAACTGGTCAATTGGTGTCAGCAACGGTCCATTCAATCTTACTCCTAATGGCAGACAGCGGCTGGCGTTTGCCTTCATCGCTGCGCCTGACTCGCAATCATATCTCAATTCCTGCGAGGCAGTTCAGGATTGGTTTGACATTAATGTTGGGGTTGAGGAGTATCGTGATGTTTTCAGACCTGAGTCTGCCGCTCTGCTAATCCTTCCCAACTGCTTTACCGGAAAAACCACCATCAGTTATCAACTGCCAGCTCCTCTTCGGGTGCGCATTACCGCGTGTGACATCACTGGCAGAACTGTGGCAACCCTTTTAGATGAGAACCAGCCTGCTGGGGTTCACTCGCTTGTGTGGAAGCCAAAACAATTGGCGCAGGGGATATACTTTATCAAACTTGGGACTTCAGCCTTTGCGGTAACGCAAAGGGCGCTCTTTTTGCGCTAAGGCGATAGGTTCTTGGATAGTTCTTGGTTCGTGGTTCTTGGTTCTTAGTTCTCGGAACTGGGAACTTGGAACTGGGAACTATCCGAGCAGGCAGGTTGCTGATAGCGATTTCAGGAGCAAGCCGAAAGCAAATTCCCATTATTAGGTCTGAATTAAGGTTCAAAGAGGTGTGAGGGAGGGGGTGATGGAGGGGACCTGCCCCAATTTCCGTCATTGCGTTCTGCCAAAGGCAGGTGGCAATCTGATGCTTGTAGATTGCTTCACTCCGTTCGCAATGACAAAAGGAACACAGGCTCGGGGCAGGCTCCGCGAAGCAATCTGACGTGGCGAGGGGAACTACTGTTGGAGAAAGGTCGGGGTCTGGTGTTGATTAAGGCAGTGGAGGAGAGGGCTTGGAAAAGGGGTTTTGACAGTGTTTTCTGAGCAAGAAGGGTGTGGCTGATTACTTTGACCCAGCCAGTGGATTAAATTATAATCGGTATGTGAAAATCGGTGCGAAGGGTTCAGAGCGGTTGCTCCTGAAGCGGGTTCAGGAGATGGTGGCAGGTTTGTGTGCACAGAAAGAGAGGATTAATCTAATGGAGGTTTGTGGAACCCATACGATGGCAATTTCAAGTTCAGGAATAAGAAGGGCGATTGACCAGAGGTTGAAGCTGGTTTCTGGTCCAGGATGTCCGGTTTGTGTAACCAGTGATGAGGAGTTACAGGAGGCGGTTGCTATTGCCGGGGTTGATAATATTACTGTTCTGACTTTTGGTGATATGATGAGGGTGCCTGGTTCTCTTGGCTCGCTTTTGGAGGCAAAGGCAAGGGGTGCGGATGTGCGGGTGGTCTATTCAGCGCTTGATGGTTTGAAGATGGCAGCGGCTGAGGCAGAAAGGGAGTTTGTCTTTTTGGGTGTTGGTTTTGAGACAACCGCACCAACAGTGGCGGCAACCGTGATTGAGGCAAAGAGGCAGGGGATTAAAAACTTCTCGGTGCTGGCGATGTTCAAGTTGATTCCGCCCGCACTTGATTATATCGCTTCGTCAAAAAGGATAAATATTGACGGGTTCATTCTGCCCGGTCATGTTTCCACCATTATTGGTTCAAAGCCTTATCAGTTTCTTGTCAGCCGTTATCATTTGCCCGCTTGTATTACCGGTTTTGAGACCGGTGATGTGCTTGCCGGGATTTACATTCTTTTAAATCAGATTGGGAAGAAACCACAGGTGGTGATTCAGTACCAGCGGAGCGTGAGACCGGAGGGAAATCTGCGCGCACAAAGGTTAATGAAAAGGGTTTTCCAGCGGGTTGATGCCAAGTGGCGGGGAATTGGTCTGATAAAAAATTCTGGGCTGGGATTCAGGCAGGGGTTTGAGCGGTTTGATGCGCGCAAGCGGTTTAAGGAGAGGTTAATGGGTTTCATCCATTTGTCTCGTGCTGAGAGGAAAGGGTGCAGGTGTGGCGAGGTGATGCTCGGGTTGATTGTTCCGCCTGATTGTTCCCTTTTTGCCCGTGCCTGCACACCAGAAAGACCAATAGGTCCGTGTATGGTTTCTTCAGAAGGTGCGTGTGCGGCATATTATAAATATGAAAGGTAGATTTTATCCGCCCAGTTTTGCTTTTGGGCTGAAAGAGGAAAAAATTGTCCTGGCACATGGTGCGGGTGGACAAAAGATGCACCGGCTGATTAGGAATATTTTTCTTGGGTATTTTGGCAATAAGGTGCTTGACCGGTTAGAGGATTCTGCGGTTTTAAATCTCAAGGGGAATAAGTTGTGTTTTACAACTGACTCCTATGTGGTGAAGCCACTTTTTTTTCCTGGTGGAGATATCGGTAAACTGGCGATAAGCGGAACAGTGAATGACCTGGCGGTTTTGGGTGCAGAGCCGAAATATGTTGCGCTTGCCTTTGTCCTGCGTGAAGGGGTTAAGGTTAAAACGGTTAAAAGAATCTGTTCTGCAATTGCCCGGACAGCAAAGAGGGCAGGGGTGGAGATTGTTACCGGTGATACCAAGGTGATTGAGGCAGGGCAGGAGGAGGTTTATATCAATACGAGCGGTATCGGTGTGCGCAAAAGGGTGCAATTGGGAGCTGAGTTTGTCCGACCTGGTGATGTGATAATTATCAATGGCGGTTTGGGTGAGCATGAGGCGGCGATTGCGCTCGCGCGGGGTGATTACCGGTTGCAGGCAAGACTCAAAAGTGACTGTGCGCCTTTGAACCGGTTGATTGGTGTGGTGCTTTGTTGCGGCGGGATAAAATTGATGCGTGACCCGACCAGAGGCGGGCTGGCAACGACTCTTAACGAATTTGCAGACAAGAGCGGCTTGGGTTTTGTGATTGATGAGGAGGCTTTGTTAGTGGCAAGGGCGGTTAAGGGTGTTGCCGATTTGCTCGGACTTGACCCGCTTTATATGGCAAATGAGGGTAAGGTGGTTGTCATCTGCTCACAGGAAAAGGTGGAAAGGGTATTAAAGGCGATGCGCCGGTTCCAGGAAGGGAGAAAGGCAAGGGTGATTGGGAAAGTAGTGAAAAGGCCGGCCGGGGTCTGGCTCAGGACAAGATTGGGTTCCTTGCGCCGGGTATTGATGCTTGAAGGTGAGCAGTTGCCGAGAATCTGCTGAAGGGTTTAAAAGGTCTGATTATATATGGAAGAAGGTTTTATAGAGCGACCGGTTGATTTCAGCGAAGTGAGCCGGTATATGATGATTGCGGCGATTAAGGGCAATCGGATTTCAGGCAGGATTTATGAGCCGGTGCTAAAGAATATCCAGGAGTTGAAACAGCTCTTTGCCAGAACCGGTGCGATTGCCTTTTTTGAGAAAGAGGGCGAGGGTCATATTGTTACCTACGGCTATGCACCTAAGACCAAACCGGTGCGCATCTGGGTAAATATAATTTTACTGGCAGCGACAGTTTTAACAACACTTTTTGTCGGCACCCTGCATGCAGGTAAGAATCCTCTTACCAGTCTGCTCAACCTCTTGAGCGGGATTCCGTTTTCTTTGGGAATCATTCTGATTCTTGGCAGTCATGAACTGGCGCATTATCTTACTGCCCGGCGCTATGGTGTTGATGCCACTCCACCCTACTTTCTACCGGTGCCACACCCGATGACCGGAACAATGGGCGCATTCATCAAGATTCGTTCGCCTGTTCCTACCAGAAGCGCGCTCGTGCGGGTTGGTGCTGCCGGACCGCTTGTTGGTTTTTTAGTGGCGATTCCGGTTTCTGTTATTGGTCTGGCATTATCAAAGGTCCGACCGATACCGCCTGACTCACAGTTTTTGAACCTCGGTTCGCCGTTAATCTTTGAGTTTATTTCGAGGCTCCTTTCCCGGGTTCCGCCACCGGGCTCTGATGTTGTGTTGCACCCCCTGGCTTTTGCGGGCTGGTTAGGAATGTTTGTCACCGCCCTGAACCTTTTGCCGGTGGGGCAGCTTGATGCCGGGCATATCGCCTATGCCTTTTTAGGCAGACGCTATCGCTTCTTTTCCATCTTCATTATTGCTGCGCTACTCCTGATGGGCTTTTTCTGGCTGGGCTGGCCATTCTGGGCTTTTCTAACAACCGCATTGGGACTGAAACATCCCCCACCGCTTGACAATATTACACCCTTGACCAAAACTGATATCATCCTAACATTCTTGACACTTTTAGTTCTGGTTCTCTCCTTTACTCCGGCACCATTTCTTGGCGCAGGTTTCTGATATTTTAAAATTACTTTTTGGCAGGCTAGTGCTCTTTTAGGAGAGCACGACCAAGGGCAAACGCCTTGAGGTTAAGTTCGACAAACTGGGGCTTAAGCTGCTGACTGATAACCTGCTCGTAAAGTAAGAGTGGAAACTCAAGGAAATGGGAGAGAGCGCCGAGCATCACGGTATTCTGAATACGGGGGGTAGAGAGATCGCAGGCGAGAGCAAATGCCGGAATCGACCGGTTTAACCGCGACCTTGCGGTTATCCTTTCCTGGAGAACATTATCAGGCATCTTTTCCACCAGTCCAATCTGGACAGGCAGGGGTTCAATCCGAAGTGGGTCGTAAATCAGCCAGCCGGTTGGAGAAAGGAAGTGGATGGAGCGCAGCGCTTCAAGCTGTTCAAAGGCAACGATGATGTGTGCAGTTCCCTCTTCAATCAATGGTGAATGCACCTTTTTTGACCAGCGGATGTGGCTGGTGACGCTCCCGCCCCGCTGAGCCATACCATGAACCTCACTTTTCTTGACATCAAAACCGGCAGCCATTGCCAGGTGGGAAAGGATGTCAGAGAAGAGCATGACCCCTTGACCACCAACCCCGCAGACAAGGATGTTCATCCTATCGCCTCCTTTGGACAGATTTCAGCACACATCCCGCAGCCGGTGCAGCTGGTTGTAATGATAAACGCCTTTTCATTTCTAAAGGAGAGGGCGGGACAGCCGAGTGCGAGACAGGATTTGCAGCCAGTGCATTTTTCCGGGTCAACCCTTTTTTGTGGACCGTGTCTGCCTGCAATCAGGGCGCAGGCACGCTGGGAGATAATAACCGCAGGCTTTTTTTCAGAGATGACCTTACGGATGATTTTCCGGGTTGCCTGCAACTGGTAAGGGTCGACCTTGATAACATTTTCCACTCCGCAGGCGCGGCAGATTTTCTCCAGATCAATCGCCTTGGTATCTTTGCCCATCAGGGTTCTGCCGGTGCCAGGGTGGTCCTGGTGCCCGGTCATTCCGGTGGTGCGGTTGTCGGTGATGATGGTGATGATATTGGACTGGTTATAGACGGTGTTTACGAGACCGGTGATGCCAGAATGGAAGAAGGTGGAGTCGCCAATGACCGCAACCCGGGGGCGGGTATCATCCTCTCTTAACGCCTTGTCAACCCCATGGGCAAAGGTGATGGATGCGCCCATATCAATGCAGGTGTCCATGGCGCTATGGGGTGGCAAGGCGCCAAGGGTATAGCAGCCGATATCACCGCTGATGATTATTTTCTGTTTCTGAAGGGAATAAAAGATTCCCAGATGTGGGCAGCCAGGGCAGAGTGCCGGCGGGCGATTGGGGATATTTGGTTCTGGTGTGATTTCAGGTATGCCACTGAATAACGCCCCCCGGATGATTCCTGGATTAAGTTCCCCGGCTCTTGGCAATCTGTCCTTGCCGGTTGGTTTTAGACCGAGCGCCCGGATTTGCAGTTCAATGAACGGGTCAACCTCTTCAATTACTATCAGTTGTTTAACCTTATCAGCAAAATTGATAATTAGATTGGCGGGACAGGGATAGACCATCCCCAGTTTCAGAAAGGATGCATCAGGAAACACCTCACGGGCATAGTGATAGGCAACACCATCGCAGATGATGCCGGTATTGGTTTCACCCAGTTCCAGCCGATTGAGCGGTGTTGTTTCTGAAAATGCCTTGAGTCGCTCCAAGCGTTTTTCAAGGTCAATGTGGCGCAGCCGGGCAAATGCCGGCAGCAAAGTGGTTTTCTGGAGTTGCTTTTCATAGCCTTTAGCCAAAATTGCGGTTCGTTCATTCAAGGTTACTACTGAACTGGAATGGGCGACACGGGTCGTGAGCCTTAAAAGAACTGGAATGTCAAAACTTTCGGAAATCTCAAAACCGATTTTGACGAAATCCTTTGCCTCCTGGCTGTCTGACGGACAGAGAACCGGGAGTTTGGCAAACATTCCGTAAAAGCGGTTATCCTGTTCATTCTGGGATGAATGGAGCCCGGGGTCATCAGCGGTGACAATAACCAGACCGGCGCGAACCCCGATATAGGCGGCAGAAAAGAGCGGGTCTGCTGCCACATTCAGACCCACATGCTTCATTGATGCCAGACTCCGGACACCGGCATGGCAGGCGCCAAGTGCCGCCTCAAGCGCCACCTTTTCATTAACCGACCATTCGCAGTAAGTATCAGGATAACCGGCAAGGGCTTCAAGTATTTCGGTTGAAGGTGTTCCTGGATAGGCAGCAGCAAAGCCACAACCTGCTTCCCAGGCACCACGGGCAACCGCTTCATCACCGGAAAGGAGCTGTCTATTCATATCATAGTTATTAATCCTGGGTTTGATTTTAGAAATTTACTGAATGCCAGTCAGATGTCAAATAATTAACGCTTGATTTTTGATTGAACTGCAAACTATAAACTATAAACTATAAACTATGAATTATTTCCAATTAAAGGCGCCTTTCCAGCCGGCTGGTGACCAGCCTGAGGCGATTGAGCGTTTGGTTGATTTTATCCAGTCAGGCGGCAAGTTTTCCACGCTTTTGGGTGTGACCGGTTCGGGCAAGACATTTGTGATGGCAGCGGTGATTGCGCGTCTGAACCGTCCGACAATTGTCATTTCCCATAACAAGACCCTGGCGGCACAACTTTACGGCGAGTTCAAGCAGTTCTTTCCTGAAAATGCGGTTGAGTATTTCATTTCCTATTATGACTATTATCAACCTGAGGCTTATGTGCCGGAGCACGACCTTTACATTGAGAAGGATGCCTCAATCAATGAGGAGATTGAAAGGCTGAGGCTGCGCGCAACCTCCAGTCTGATTGAGCGCAGGGATGTGATTGTGGTTGCCTCGGTCTCCTGTATCTACAACCTTGGCGAGCCCTGGGAGTTTAAGGAGGCGCTTTTCCCGATTGAACTGGAAAGGAAGCTTGACCGGGACAGCCTTTTGGAACAATTGGTGAAACTGCAATACACCAGAAATGACTTTGAATTGAAGCGTTCAACATTCCGGGTCAGGGGTGATGTGGTTGAACTTCACCCTTCCCACCGTGATTACGGGGTCAGGATTGAGTTTGATAAAGACTGCGTGGCGCGTTTGAGCATCTTTGACATCCTGACCGGTGATTTGATTGAGCGTCGGGAAAGGGTGGTGGTTTATCCGGCAAGGCATTTTATAACCGGTGAGGAGCGGATTGAGAGGGCGCTTGAGTCAATTGAGCAGGAGTTGAGGCAAAGGGTGGCAGAACTGGAGGCACAGGGCAAGCTCTTAGAGGCGCAGCGGCTCAAGACGAGGACAAAATTTGATTTGGAGATGATTGGGGAGTTTGGATATTGTCCTGGGATTGAGAATTATTCGCGCCACTTCTTGGGCAAGGCACCAGGTGAGAGACCTTATTGCCTATTAGACTATTTTCCCGCAGACTATTTGATGATAATTGATGAGTCCCATGTTACCGTTTCCCAGATTCAGGGGATGTTCAACGGGGACAGGTCAAGGAAACAGGTGTTGGTTGATTACGGGTTCAGGCTACCTTCCTGTCTTGACAACCGTCCTTTGCGGTTTGATGAGTTTGAAAGGCTGATCAATCAGGTCCTTTTCACCTCGGCAACACCAGGGGATTATGAACTTTTGCAGAGCCAGGAACAGGTGGCAGAACTGATTGTCCGGCCCACTGGACTGGTTGACCCGAAGATGACGGTCAAACCCACGCAGAATCAGGTTGATGACCTGATTAATGAAATCCGGCAACGAGTTGAGAGAAAGGAAAGGGTTTTGGTAACAACCCTGACCAAGCGGATGGCAGAGGACCTGGCTGAGTATCTGACCGAAATGGGAATCAAGGTGCGCTATCTCCATTCTGAGATTGAGCCCTTGGAAAGGGTGGGGATTCTGCGCGGTCTGCGCCTGGGTGATTTTGATGTCTTGGTAGGTATCAACCTTTTGCGCGAAGGTCTGGACCTGCCTGAGGTTTCCTTGGTGGCGGTGCTGGACGCTGATAAGGAGG
>CAZNRV010000147.1:0-6630 GCA_964575495.1 uncultured bacterium | reverse complement strand
TAATAAGACCGAGCTGGTGTACAAGCAACTTAATAAGATGACAAAGGTTGGCGTCGGAGATGAGGGCATTGTCCGCATCAGCGTTGAGGCAAAGACACCGGAACTGGCAGCAAAGATTGCCAATACCTTCGTCAGCGAACTGGACCAGTTTCTGCGCACCTCCAATATCAGCCGGGGCCATAATATGCGGGTATTCTTAGAAAAACGACTGGCGGAGATGGAGAGCACATTGGCCCTGACCCAGGAGTCATTAAAGGTTTTTCAAGCCCGACACAAGGTTGTTGCAGTTGACGAAGAAACCAAGGCGGCAATTGACGCTTATGCCCGTCTCAAATCTCAGGCTTATGTAAAACAGGCGGAACTGGAAGCAATTAGGGATATTTCCAGTCCGGACAACCCTTATTATCTTAATCTCCAGCGCGAGGTGCAGGCGTTTTCAGACCAGTTGCGGCGGTTAGAACAGGGTGGCGGGCCAAAGGGATTCGGCGTTGGTTTTGCGGTTTCTTTTGAGCATCTGCCCGAGGTCGGTGCCGAGTTTGCCCGGCGCTACCGTGACTACCGGATTCAGGAAGAGGCTTACGCGATGCTCTATCAGCAGTTTGAATATGCCAAGATTTTAGAGGCTCGGGATGCACCGACATTAACTGTCTTGGACTATGCGGTGCCGCCGCAGCGCCACAGTTTTCCCAAGCGAAGTATCTTCACTATCGCCGCATTTCTTTTCAGTCTCTTCGCGGGAATTGCCTTTGCTTTTACTACCGAATACTTTCAATTTCTCAGTGTTAATAAACCAGAAGAATACGAGAAGTGGCGCGGCCTCGGTAATGAATTTAAAAGCGCGGTGGCTGGCTTTGCGCGCTTGATAACATTTCGTTCCCGTAAATAATTTGGGAGTCCCTTCTCAGGAAGTTTTTGACCATCCAGTTGTTGCAAGTCGCCGGATAATAAGAAATACCTTCTTTCTCTCGGTTGCCGATGTCCTTAATAAAGCAATGATGTTTGTTTTTTATTTTATTGCTGCTCGGCATCTCGGCGTGGAAAAGTTTGGTATCCTTTCTTTTGCCATTGCCTTTGTGACCATGTGGTCAGTGTTTGCTGATTGGGGCTTAGGGATAGTTGCTACTCGCGAACTTGCACGTAACCGGGAGGATGGACGCCGTCAGGTCAATGTTGCATTAGCGATAAAATTGGTAAGTGCTGTGCTGGTCGTCGCTCTTATCGTTGCCGTGATTAATCTGATGAAGTTCCCGTTGAATAAGGTCAGGGTTGTCTATATCTGCACCCTTTTTATCTTGGAGGTTGCCTTTACCAATTTCTTTGTCAATGTCTTTCAAGGTCTGGAGAAGATGCATTTTACCACCCTCAGTCGCATCATTCAGGTGGTTGTCCTTGTTGCGGGCGTGATAATTTTAATGCACAGTTTCCCGCGGACAGAAAATTACGCATGGCTTTATGTCGGTGCCGGTTTTGCCGCGGCGCTGTTTGCTGGGGGTGGAGTTTATTTTCTAATCCGCCCGCAACTGGATTTTAATTTTAAAAGGTGGTGGGGGGTGCTGCGTCAGGCGTTGCCGTTAGGTTTATCGGTTATTTTTGTAACCTTTTACTACTGGAACGGGACGACACTTTTGGCGAAGTTAAGTGGAGATAAGGCGGTAGGTGCGTATAGTGCTGCGTTTAGAATTGTGTGGGGGAGTTTGTTTATACCCCTTTCTTTTTCGGCGAGCGTGTACCCGTTTTTCTCCCGTTTGAGTGTGTCAGACCCACAGCGCTTTGTTCAGACAGTAGCGCGGACCTTGCGTTACATTACGGTGTTTGCCTTGCCGATTGGGGGAATGGGGATTGTGCTCGCGCGGGCGATTATAATGTTAATCTATGGTTCAGCTTATGAGCCGGCAGTATTGCCGTTGATGATTCTTGTGTGGTGGAGTGTGTTTGCCTGTTTCAGCTCGCTCTTTTCTTATTACTTCATTGCGATAAACCGTCCGGTGATAACAACCGTTCAATCGGCGATTTCCTTGGGTGTGAATCTGATAGCTAATTTTATGCTTATTCCCAGATTTGGTGCGGTTGGAGCGGCGCTGGCGATTGTTACGGCAGAACTGGTTGGTTTTCTATTTCTCTTATGGCAGCACCTGTTGTCACCATTTCGAATGAAGGGAGGGGAGTTGATCCTCGTTTTTGCCAGAGTGGGCGGGGCGTTGATTCTGGTGATGGCCATAATCAGGCTGGTAGGTTTGTGGAACATCTGGGTAGGTCTGGGATGCGGAATAATTTTATACTGTGTTTTGCTTATATTTTTTGGCGTTTTGACAAAAGATGATGCGAGGTTTATCGAGGTGCTGCTTTTGAAGAAAGAACCGGCAGATTGACACTTGTGAAAATGGTTAATATTGTTGAGGGACTTAAGGTTAAAATTTCTTTTCTCCTGCTTTTTTTAGGGTTGGAGTTTTCATCCCTTGCGGCCTTTTTGTTTTTTACCGAGTCAGGGCAGTCTGAGCTCGCCTGGGTCAGTTTTTTGGCACCGTTTCAGATTTTGTTATGGTCAATATTTGCAAACAAGGATGCCCGGCTTTTGTCATTTTTGGTTTTTATGATTCCCTTGTCAGTATTGAACCTTTTACCAGCAATTTATCGCCATTATGTTCTTTTGCCTATAACTCTCGGCCTACTTTTATTTTTGAGGTGGAATTGGTTTTCTTTTGAACAGGAAGTTAATAAAAGACATTTCAGCCCGGTCGATAGATTTTTCCCAATTGCACTGATAATTTGGATTGTCCTTTCCTTGGTGTTGACTTTAGATCGAGGGTGGGGGTCTAGCTACTTGATAAAGACAAATTTTTATACTCTGCAAATTTTCATCATCGGCTATTTTTGTGCAACAGTGCCTGAAAATCTTTCAGATGTCCGAGGTCTTTTGATGGCAAGTATCTTTGGTTCAATCGCTGCTATTTTACTAATGCTTCTAATCATGCAACTTGAGGGAGCGGCCAATTGGCTTTCGTTCAAAAGGGTTCCCATTAGTTTCGGGCTGATTGACTTCAACGCCGTGGGTGCCATTGTAGCTGGCAATGCGGTGGCTTTGCTAGGATTGTATGTCACAAGACAGGCTCGCCGTATCACAGCATTGGGGATTGTTTTCCTGCTCGTCATTCTTGTTCTGACCAGGTCCCGCGGGGCCTGGCTGGGTTTTGGCATCGCCTTTCTTTATCTCCTTTTTCGAACCCGTTCGTTTGAACTAACGATACTCGGTGGTGTCGCTGGTGCAATTATTATGCTAACCGACATTCTTAAGAATATTTTCACAACGAGGTTAACAGAGACATCAGTCGGTGACCCGGCATTGGCTGGTAGGGCAGTACTGTGGTTATTCGCCTGGCGGGTGGCTAAGGCAAACTGGTTATTTGGCGTAGGCTGGGAGAATTTCAGGTTGATAAAGCCGATTTATGGCTTTCCATCCCAATTGGTTCGTAACTGGACAGATTACAATGCCCATAATATTTTTCTTGAAATTATGGCAGATTTAGGACTTGTTGGACTCCTTTTATTCCTCGGGCTTTTTTTTCTGACTTTGATTCAACTTGACCGCAGCGCAAGGAGAAAGGACAGTCCGGCCCAAGGGTTGGCCTTGGCATTAAATGCCGCCATTATCTGTTTCTTGGTTCACGGCTTATGGGATTGTCTCAGTTATACCTTTCTTGTTCTTGGCATCTGGGTAGGTTTGGCAATGGCCCTTAAATCCCTTCTTCCCTTCCCAAAAGTTCCCAGTTTCCAGTTCCATGTTCTTAGAACCAAGAACTAACATTCCCCCTTCCTCCCCTGAATTCGCATAGCGCATTCCCAAATTTTCTGCGCTGTTTTGTTCCAGCTGAATTGATTTGCCCGCTTTAATCCTTTTTCACCCAGTTTTTGCCTCAAGTCCGGTTGGTCGAGCAGCAATTGAATTTTCTGAGCAATATCTTCGGTAGAATAAGGGTCAAAGAAGACGGCGGCTTCACCGGCGACTTCTGTTAGACTTGATGTTTTGCTACAAGCAATGGGTGCGCCATGGAGCATCGCCTCAAGAACCGGCAAGCCGAAGCCTTCGTAAATAGAGGGATGAACAAGGAATAGGCAGTTCCGATAGAGACTGGACAGGTGATTTTCGTCTAATTGGTCAAATAATAGCACTTGAGGCTGGAGGTGGAAATGGGCAATTGTCCTTCGGGTTTGTGCAAGCTGCGAGAGGCTTCCTTGCCCGACAATAACCAGTTTAAGAACCTGGTTCTTTGAAACTTGTCTTATGATTCGGGCAAAGGCGGCAATTAAGCGAGATAGGTTTTTGTGCGCTGAATGGCTGCCAACATAGAGGATGTAAGGTGTGAATTGCTTACCAAAATCAGTCTCAAATGCGGAAGGGGTGATACCCGGCCCATTCCAGGCAACAACTATTCTATTCGGCGGGATCAAGTGGAATTTTCTTAAATCTTTTTTGGTATGATTGGAGACGGTGATTATGTAATCAGCAAATTTCAGACTCTGCAGCCCCAGCCAGAAGAACAGTTTTTCCTTGGCAACTATTGACCTCTTAACAATCAACGGCGTCAGGTCGTGAACAACCGCAATCGCCGGGATTTTAGGAAATAGCGGGAGCGTTGGCATCGGAGAAAATAGAACCGCCTCATTTTTTTTCAGGTATTGATTCAGTGCGGTCATTGTCCATAAGGTGCGCCGGAGGTTATACCTAACAAAATCAGGCACGGGGATTGTTTTCCCATAGCCTGAAAATAAGTGCGGGTCCGGGGTAAGGATTGTCAGGTCACAAACTTTAGCTAAATGAGGTATGAGTTTCTGAATATAGAGGGATATCCCCACTTTCAGTTTAGTATCAAATGCGGCGTTAAATATTATTTGCATGCCTCATTTTTGAGCGTAGTCGGGAGGTCTCTAAGTTGAAATCCTAATCTCAAAGGACTAAACTTTATACCTTGGATTTGTTTAGGATTTAGGATTTTGGATTTATAATTTATCATATCTATTGAGGTGCTCTAAAAGCACTTCCTCCACTTTTTGGATGTTGCGCCGGGTGTCATAGTATTGGAGTGCATATTCACGGGCATTGTGCGCGAGTTGTCGGTGTAATTGTTCATCTGTCAGCAGCCGGATTATTGCTTCGGTTAGGGCAAACACATCATTCTCGGGAACTAATATGCCGGTTTTGCCGTCAATGACATATTCAGGAATTCCGCCGCTCCAGGTTGATATCACTGGTGTACCACATGCCATACTCTGGATGTTGACCATTCCGACCTGTTCGATCCAGCGGCGGGTGCTTAGTGAAGGAGTTACCGTTACCCGCGCCGCACGAAAATAAGGTGGCAGTTTATGATTTAGAATCGGTCCTAAAATGTGGACTGAAGAAGCAACGCCCAGATTTGTGGCGCGGCGGAAGAGCTCATTTTTTAAGGGACCTTCTCCAATAATGAACAATTGGGCATCAGGGAGCCGGTGTTTGACCTTTTCAAATGCAGGGAGCAGGACATTGAGACCCTTACTTTCAATGAGTCTGCCAACAAAGAGAATCCCGTATTGTCCCATATCAGGTTCTGTTCCATTTAAGATATTGGTGAATAAATCGGTGTCAACACCCCAGGTGCCATACATCAGCTGCACGATTTTTTTATCTGGGATTCCAAGTTGTATCATATTTCTTTTAGCATTGTTGTTTAGGGCAAATATTATCATCGCATTCTTTGAATATCCGCGGGCAAGCCATTTAATGAAAGGAATGATTAAAGGGCTCAGAGGTATTCCCAATCGTTTTATTTCGGCAAACTTTTTTTCTGGCGGGATATTTTCAAATGTCGGGAAGTAGTAAGGAATGCGGAGTAGCCTTGAAGTTATTATGGTAGCGATAATCAGCGGGAGTTGGGTCGGAAAGTCGTACGGTTCACCACCTTGAATAAGCGCTGGTTTAAGATGGAGTATTTTTATAATCAGGTGAATAACATTTTTAAATTTAATCGCCCGGCTACCAAGTTGTTCCGGTGTGATGTCCAGACTAATTTGATTGTATAAATGCCAGATTTGAAACCGTTGGAAGTGCTTTAAATCAAGGTGCAGGTCTGCACGTAAAAAGATTGTTAAGATGACTAAATTCAGTGATTTACTGGTCGGGGTTTGGCAACAGCTCGGTGTCGCGGTGATTTCGTTTTTCTGCATGGGGAATGATAATTTATATAATCCCAATGTCAAACCAGTTGCTAATGTTATTAAAAAGTAGCGGACTGACATTAAATCTTCAGCCATTTTTATTAAAGCAATGTTTAGATGCATTGATACGAAATTCAGATGGATGAAATTTAGTTATGTTTCGTAATTCCGTAACTTAGCCGAATTTAGTTTTTTGTGGGGGTATTACCCCGGGGCAAGTTGGGATATGATGGGGAGGTTTTAAATAGCTGTTTTTTGGGAGTTGTTTTTTGAGGTCATTTTTGTCTTTAGGGATGGTATTGTGATGGGGTTGTCAGGTTTACTGCAAATGTGTTGGCTTGACTCAAGGTGATTTCCTTTTATAATTTGCGAGGTGAAGCCCGCTTTTCAATCCTTGTTTCCAGTTCCCGGTTCCAGGTTTGCGGTTTTAAAACTAAGAAC
>CAZNRV010000146.1:0-7439 GCA_964575495.1 uncultured bacterium | reverse complement strand
GGGGAGACAGAAAGACCGTTGCCCGGCATATTCAGGCGTTGAAGGCAAATATTCCCGAAATAGTGCCTGTATATCGGGCTTTGACCAGGCGGCTGGAGGCGGTAGTGGAACAAAAGAACAAAAGGAGCAGTGGATGAAATTACCGGGCAGGTTGTTAGTTTTGATGGGCATCCTGTTTTTGCTGTTCTGTGCCAAGAAGATGCTGCCACCCAGTCCGGACCGATTTCCACCCCATCTGATTGAGGCGAATCCCAGAAGCCGGGTTCAACTGGAACTGGTTTTTGACGAGGATATTGACCCGGGCCAACTGGTGCCAGAAAGCCTGCAGATTGCCGGGCTCTCTATCCGAGGAGTTTCTATGGGCAGACAAAGGTCAAGAGTGCTGGTCTGGACTGAGCCGCAGCAAAGCCAGGGGTATTCAGTCAAAGGGGTGGTATGGGACTTAGCAGGCAATGCCGGCAGGTTTCGGGCAGATTTTCAGGGTTCTGGTCGGATTGATACAATTGCACCACGGGTAACTTCAATTCTGCCAGCACCAGGAACTGCCGGTCTTTTCCGGGGTATCAGGATAGTGGTGCGCTTCAGCGAACCGGTTGATACAACCCTGCCTTTGAATTACATTATTGTGCCCAAGGATGTTGAGAGTCTGTTTACCCGTTCCTGGGGCCCGGACTGGCAGGATGTCAGGTTTTTTTGCCGGGATTCGCTTTTAGGAGCAGAATATTATTTTCTACTTTTACCCGGAACGCAGGATTTGGAAGGCAACCGATGTCTGACACCGGCCTGGACCTATTTCAGTTCAGATTCGGTTTTTGAAGGGGTCCGGGTGCGGGGCCGGGTTTCAGACCTTGAACCGGGGCGGACAAACGGTGTGGTTCTTTTCAATCAGGAGCGGACCATGGCAGTGGCACCGGTTTTGAGCGACGGCTCTTTTAACTTAGAACTGCGCAGCGGTGATTACTCGGTTTTCGGGGTTTGTGATACCAATGGTGATGGCCTGGTTGACAGAAGGAGCGCCCTGGTCCAGTTCAATACCGCGGCTGAGAGTCTGGTGCTCTTTTTTTCTCCAGAATCTCTGCCCAGGTTGATAAATGATTATCTTTATTAGCGGGCTGCTGCTGGTGCTGGCAGTGCTAAGTTATCGGCACCAGTTTGGTCCAAAAGGGAGCAGATGGCTATTTGTCCTGCGCTTGTTGGTTATTGTTCTTTTGCTTTTTGTTCTGACCGGACAGGTAATCAAACTGGTGTTAAAAGAGCGTCTTAGGCGGGTGGTAATACTTGTGGACCGGTCATTGAGTATGAGTGCAGCCACAAGTGACAGTCTGGTTTTTCAGAAGGCTCTTGAAATCAAACGCAACCTGAATAAAGGGTTGAACCCGGAGGTGTGGGTATTCGGTGAGAGTGTCTATATTGCGGGCTCAAAGACCACAGCGCAGTTTTCCGAACAAACAAGGCTGGGCAAGGCACTAACGGTCATAGTCAGGACAAAACCGGCTGCCCTGCTACTCTTAAGCGATGGACAGGATAACGGTGAAATTGACCCGGTTGAGGCGGTGAAGAACTTAAAGATCCCGGTCTATGCGGTCGGGTTTGGTTCCGAATTGGGGCGCAACCTCAGTCTGACCGATGTTGAAACGCCAGTAACGGTTTATGCCGGTGATACCATTAATCTCCGGGTGCGGCTGCTCTCATCAGGTTTTTTAAAGGGCGAGCAGGTGCGGCTGTTTGCGGGTGAGGCGGTGAAACCGGTGGTGTTAGATGCCGGTGTTTCTGAACAGGAGGTTGAGTTTCGGCTGTCATTTAATCTGCCCGGGAGGAGGCGGGTCCTGGTCAGGGCGGAGAGTTTAGCCAATGAGTTGAGTTATCTTGACAACCAGCGGACAGTTGTGATTGATGTCAAGCCGGCAAGGGTAACCGTAGTTTATATCACCAATCGACCCGGACCCGAAACACGGTTCATCCTGAACGCCCTGAGAAAAAACCGGCGGATAACGGTCAGGGAACTGGTTGCTACCGATGGTGGTTTGAAGGGGGAACTCGGCCGTGCCGATGTGTTTCTGCTTGATGAGGTGGAGGAAAAGCCGGGTGATGCTATTTTCTGGCAGCAGTTGTCGCAGATGGTCCAAGCCGGTGCCGGGCTTTTTATCATCGCCGGACCCGATTTCAGACCGGGCAGTGAACTGAATGGTCTTTTGCCGGTAAAGGACCGGGATGTGAAAAAGGGGACATTTACTCCCCGGGCCGGTGCTGGAGCAGCTCTTTTAGACTGGTTTGCAACTGATAAGATTGACCTCAGTGCTGTTCCCCCTTTTGCCGGAATGGTTTCGGGTCAGCCCAGAGATGAAAGAACAGTTGTCTGGCTTGAGGCGCAAGAAAATGGTCTACCGCTTTTACTCGCAGGCCGGGTAAAGAAAGGCAGGGTAGTATATCTTGGTGCTTGGCCTATCTGGCGCTGGGGATTCATCCCCGATTTACCGTTGGAAAAGGAAACGCCTCTGGAAATTCTGCTTGATAGGGTAATTCGCTATCTCTCCGAGCATGACACAGTTCAGTTTCGCCTTGAAACCGATGCCAGTAACTATCTTAGCGGTCAACCGGTCCGGCTGAGTTTCTTTGCACGCATGCCTGATGGCACTCCTTGGGATGGGCTTGATGTCAACATCAATCTTGATTCAGGAAAACTCATTTTACCTATGACCGAAAAATCCCAAGGTAAATATCAGATAGATATCGCTGGTGTTCCCCCTAAGGAACATATTGCTGTTGCTGAGGCAAAACTTGCGAGCAGGGTTGTCGGCAGAGCCAATGTGGAGTTTGTTGTCTCCAAGCAAAGTATCGAACTTATTCGCTTAGGACTGAACCGTGAGTTGCTTTCAAGACTTGCCAATGCCAGTGGCGGCTGGTTTGTCCCTGCAGAAAGCCTAAAGGAAGGCCGAATCAGCCAAATCCAGACAAAGGTTTATGAGCGCAAATTTATCATTGACCCGAGAAGGCTACCTTGGTTTTTTGCGCTTCTTGCAGTCGTCTTTGGTCTTGAACTTGCGCTACGACGCAGCAAAGGGCTTTATTAATGCATAATCTATTGAATGAAAACAAAAGACCGAGAATTTCGCTCCTCAGTCTATGGTCTTTAGTCCTCCTTTTCCTGATTATGCTTTTGCCGAATCTTTGCTTTGCCGGTGTTGGCGAATCAATTGCTGAATGGCTAAATGCGAAGGGATTAAATCCTCAGCTGGTGGTATTTCTCGTGGCGATGGTACCGATTGTGGAATTACGAGGAGCCGTGCCAATTGGCAACAACCTCTTCAATCTGCCAATATGGCAGACGCTGATTTTATCAATAATAGGGAATATGCTGCCAATTCTCTTGGTTCTCTTGCTATTAAAAAAGATGATAAATTTGCTCGGGGATATTCCAATTTTCCGCAGTTTCTTTGAGTGGTTGTTTAAAAGAACAAAAAGCAAGAGCGGGCTTATTGCCCGATTTGAATTCTGGGGGCTGGTAATTTTTGTAGGCATCCCGTTACCGATGACAGGCGCCTGGACAGGTTCGGTTGCGGCAGTACTTTTGGCAATGCCTTACTGGCGTGCCCTGTTAGGAATATTTTTAGGCGTATTGATAGCAGCCGCAATTGTCATCAGCCTGTCTCTCCTAAGGTGGTGGGGGGTACTCATTGCCGCAATCGCTTTACTTTTAATTCTTATTCAGCAGGTACTCACAGCAATAAGAAAACCCAGGCAAACATAGGTCTTTTCGCCTTTTTGTTATCTTTTCAGCGGTATTAAGGTTCCGGTATTATACTCATAGATATATGAAGAGCGGTCGGGAAATTGTTGAAGAAATCTGAAATTTTCTTCGGCTCCCAAATCGCGCGGGAAGATGATATCGCCCTTTAAAAAGGGGTCGTTAAATATGAATGCCGAAGTATAATCAAAATGCCCAGACCTTTCATCGGTTCTCACAAAGACAACCGCATTATGAATTTTAGCGCTGCGCACCCTTTGCCACACTTCCGGTTTTTCGCCCCAGCGACCGGAAGAGAAATAAAGAAAATTTGCCGGCAAATAACAAACAAGGCAAAAGAAAATCAAAAAGGGCAAAGCCCTTAAACTGAAATCATTTCGGATTGTGACGATTTTTTTATACAACGCAGGCACATTCCTGATACCTAAGGCGCTCAAGAGAATAAATGCTGGCAGCGCCTCGCTCCAATATTTTGGACCCCAGGGTGTAATGCCATGAAACCAGTAAAAAGAATAGGCAACAATCAGACCTAAAGCAGGAGCCCAGAAGAGCCAGTGCTTTTTGAATTCGGCGTTCGCGATACCGGGAAACATAAATATTAAGGATAAAAACAGCCAACCGAACAGTTGTAATGACAAAACGAAAAGATTGTAAATAAAATTGATGAACATCTTTAACAGTGAATGACCGGCAAGGTTAAAGGTGGGGGCGCCATAATCTGGTGAAAAACCGATTGCATGATACTTGCCCATTAACTGATATGGAAATGTGAGCCAGTTGCCGGTTAAATTCCAGTTATAATAAAGATGAATCAACACCATTATTAATCCACCAAGAAGAAATAACAAAAAGTATCTGCGTATTTTAAAAATGAAAAACAATATTAGTGGTATTCCAACGCCAAGGGCAGTATAAGGACGTGCCAGAAACACCATCCCCAAACTTAATCCAGCAAGAAATGCCCAGCCGCAACTGTGAGCTGACTTTAATCGCTGCTTGCCCATGCTGTAAAGAGCAAGAACAGTAAAAAAAATGGAAGTTACATGGAATTCATGGGAGGCAAACAAAAATATCATAAATGGGGAAGTGACCGAGAGCAGTAATGCAATTCGGGCGGTTCTGGCATCGGTATAGTCAAGTAAAAGCCGGTAAATTAACCAGATACCAAGCGTCCCCAAAACCGGTCCAGCAAGCCATGAGATACCCAAAAAATAAAATGGCAGAATCACAACCGAGTGTCCGGGAGAGATGTATGAAAACCACTTTCCATGATAAACAATGGTAGGTGTGGCAAAAAAACGAAAATCAGGGGGAGCAGGCGCAAACAATTTGCCTTGGGCAAGGATTTTTGCCTGAAAGAATGGCCATACTGCATCACCCTTCGGAATTTTATAATAGGCGCAGACAGCTACGAAGAGGGTTATCAGACTAAAGAACACCAGGCTCGCAACAACTGCCAAACGCTGATTAAACCACCAGTTTTTAAACCCATTGAGAACACCCATTATCTTGGGCTTTTTGCTCCATTCCAACCAGAGAAGAAAAAAAGGCAAGATAATGAGCGCTCTCAAGAAATGTCCGATGTACAGGTTAATAACCATATTTTTAAAAAAAGGACTGAGCTGAAAGATGCGATTACCGTAGACAATCACCGCGATGGCAAGTAAGAAAGAAAAAATAACCGTTATCTTATTGCCACCCCTCAACTCACGGTCATTCCGAACTTGTCGAGGAATCTTTTTCTGTTTCGCTCGACGCGAGTTCTTAATTAATCCCGGTGGCATTAGAAAACATATCAACTTTCCTCTCATAATCAAATGTTGAACCTTATAATTACACTGATATAATAATGTAATTTAATGGTCAATTCCCAGCCACCAGTTCTTCTTACCATGATTTTTGTAAACTACAACTCCACCGACTTGCTGGAGTGCGCGCTGAAAAGCCTCGAACAATTTGAACTGGACAAAGAAGTTCTGGTTGTGGATAATGGTTCGAATGGTCAAAAATGGCTTATCAACCTATGCCAGAAGCACCGTGCCCGACTGGTTCTGCTGAAAAAAAATCACGGGTATGCCGGAGCAGCAAATCACGGTTTTCGTTATTCACAGGGAAAGTATGTGGCTATCGCCAACCCTGATATTAAATTCCTGCCAATGGCTCTGAAACGGCTGGTTAATTTTTTAGATGCTCACCCCGAGGCTGGTGTTGTCTCGCCCCAATTGCTTTATCCAGATTTAAATCCTCAACCTTCTTGTCGGCGGTTGCCAAAGTTGCGCTATATTTTTGCGGGCAGACGTTCGCCACTATTCCGATTATTCCCTGACTATGGATTGGCAAAGGAATTCCTCTATCTTGATGCTTGGGACCGAGAAGAACCGGTTGAGGTAGAAGCGATAATTGGCACGATGATGTTATTTCGCAGGGAGGCGTTCGCATCTGTAAAAGGTTTTGACGAAGCATACTTTATGTTTGCAGAAGATTTAGACATCTGCCGACGTCTCCGAGAAAAGGGTTGGAAGGTTTTCTTGGAGCCCAAGGCGCTAGTTGTCCATGAGTATGGCGGCGTGCGCAGGCGCTTCCGCCGTTTTACCGAGTTTCAGCGCATAAAAGGATTGCACCGATTTTTCACTCGCAGAATCGGCAAACCTAAAACATTTCTCTTGAACATCGGCTTTGCCGGATATTACTTTCTCCTTGAGGCAGCTGGCCTCCTGGGTCTTGGTGAATTTGAATACTCCTGGCAGCAAAAAACAGCGAAATGAGACGTCTCAAGGATATCCTTTCCATAATATTCTTGATTGCGGCAGACATTATCGCTATGCTTGGCAGCTATTTTCTTGGTTATCTGGTCCGGGCAATCTGGGCAGGCGGCGATATTGCTGGCGAGGTAGCGGCAATAACCCTGCTGAGCCGTATATATCTGCTTTTTATTTACCCCTTTATCTTTGCTTACGAAGGGCTCTATACCAAACGACTGACCGACTGGGAGGAGCGTCGTCGTTGTTTAAGGGGTGTGTTCATTGGGACTGCTCTTCTCACCATTCTGCTCTTTATGTTCCGACTCTGGGTTGTCTCCCGATTCGTGGTACTCCTATCAGTTCCCTTCGGTATTTTGCTCGTGCCATTATGCCGAACTGTTCTCAAACGGCTGTTAGTCAGGGTCAGCTTTTTCCAGCAGCCGCTGGTAATTGTCGGTTCTGGTGAAGCCAGCCGGGCGTTTGAGTCTGAGCTCTCAAAACACCAGACAATGGGGTATTCAATTGTCAAGCGTATTCGCTGTGAACAACCGCATGGGGATATTACCGAACTGTTAGACAATGCCGAAATTCCCCCGGGAACGCTGGTAGTCGTGTTGTCTGACTCCTTTAGTGAGGAACAATTAAAGGCGATTTTTTACTATGCTGAACGCCGATTCGGTGAGTTGATGGTTCTGCCTGGTGCCAGCCTATTGGCAACTTCAACCGCCGATGTCGAACAGGTCGGCAGCTTGCTGGTCTTAAAATACCATTACAATCTTTTACGACCCCTGAACATCTGGACCAAACAAGTTTTTGAATACATCACCAGCCTCTTATTGATACTGTTGCTTTTGCCGCTATTCGGCTTCTTAGCCCTTTTAGTAAAGCTGTCATCTCGCGGACCGGTTTTTTTCCGCCAGCCGCGCATCGGCAAAGAAAACAGGGTCTTCACC
>CAZNRV010000145.1:0-6647 GCA_964575495.1 uncultured bacterium | reverse complement strand
CTGCTATTGATACTCTATGCGATTCTCTTAATTGGCAGGGGTGAGACCTATAAAACCGCACGCAAGGCGCTGGTGATTGTCGGTCTCTCCGACTTTGCGATGCTTTTAGGGATTGTCCTCTTGATTGTTAAGACATTTGTGCCTGGGGGCTGGATTGACCTGGCGCCAAGGGTTTCAATGCCGCTTTACGACCCGGCGATGATTACTGCCTTTGTCTTGATTCTTGCCGGCGCACTTGCAAAAGCGGGTGCAATGCCCTTACATACCTGGATTCCAACTGCGGCTGAGACCGCACCGGCACCGGTAATGGCGCTGATTCCGGCATCTCTTGATAAGTTATTGGGCATTTACCTGTTAATCCGTCTGACTGTTTATATGTTTGACATCTCAACCAATATGGTTCTACGCAATGTCCTGATGGTGATTGGTGCGGGCACAGTTCTTTTCGCAGTGATGATGGCAATGATTCAGAAAAGGATGATGAAACTTCTGTCATTCCATGCAGTTTCTCAGGTTGGTTATATGGTTCTTGGCATCGGAACCGGCATTCCGGTCGGAATTGCCGGCGGGCTCTTCCATATGCTGAATCATGCGATTTACAAAACCGGCTTATTTCTCAGTGGCGGTTCGGTTGAACACTGGGCAAAAACCGACGAATTAGAAAAATTAGGTGGTGTGGCAAAGCAGATGCCACTAACATTTATTTCATTCTTTCTCTGCTCGATGGCGATTGCCGGGGTCCCGCCGTTAAACGGCTTTTTCTCCAAGTGGATGGTTTATCAGGGCGTCTTGAGTGTTGGTGCCGAGGGAAACCGGCTTTTCCCGGTCTTTTTAGTTGCGGCTCTTTTAGGCAGCGTTCTGACCCTCGCATCGTTCTTAAAGATGATTCACGCCCTTTTTCTTGGTCAGCGTCCAGAGACCCTGGAACGGGTGCGCGAGGTGAGTATGACGATGTGGCTGCCTTCTTTCCTCTTGGCGCTTGCCTGCCTAATATTTGGTATTTTTGCCTATCAGGTACCTCTGAAAGGGCTAATTATTCCGGGTCTGAGGTTGTATGATTTGAACCTGCCCGGGCTCTGGAGCCCGATTTCGGCAACACTGCTCTTGATTGCGGCGCTGGGTCTGGGTGCAATTCTTTATCTTCTGGGCACGGTCGCCAGACCCGTTACCGGGAAGACATTTGTCGGTGGTGAGCAGATTGGTTATGAAGAGGAGAGTCGGGTACCGGCAACCGCCTTTTATTCCTCAGTCAAGCAGATGCCGATAATCGGAGAACTCCTGGTGTTTGGCGAGCGGGGTGCCTTCGACCTCTACAACTGGCTAGTGGGCATATTCCGCGTTGCGGGCATAATTTTCCGCGACGGCGTTGACCGGATTTTGCAGGCTCTGACTGAATTTGTGGGTAAACTGATTTATTATTTCGGGCTCGGGTTGTCAAGGATTCACACCGGTAATCTGCCCCTTTATCTCTCCTGGGTATTCTTAGGTGCAGTATTATTTTATCTATTACTGTTTTTGAGGTAACTATGAGAAGGGATGAAGAGAGAATGAGAGAAAGGGAGAAAGAGATTAGGACTCCATCTCTTCATCTCTCCCTCCCTTCATCTCTCCTTATAAGGTGTGAAGTATGATTGAGCTTTATCTCCTCTTGGCGGTGATGCTGGCAGCAGCACTGGTTGCCAGCGAGACCAAGAACCTTCTGGCAGCCGCGGTTGCCTTAGGGCTGGTTGGCTTCAGCGTGGCGATAATCTTCATCCTGGTGCAGGCGCCGGATTTGGCGATTGTCCAGATTGTTGTTGAGACTTTGACGGTGGTGTTCTTTACCGCGGTAATACTGCGCACCACTGAGATTGATACCACGGTCACCGGCGGCTTGAAGATGGAAACCGCAATGTTCATTGCCGCATTTCTGGCGTTTGGCGGGCTTTTCCTGGCGCTGATTGTCGGCGTTTTGCGGGAGTTGCCCAGATTTGGTGAGCCGGTTATGCGGGTTGCCCAGGAATATGTGCAGTTTGGGTTGGAACGGACCGGTGCGGCAAACATCGTGGCAGCAATAATTTTGGACTTTCGTGGCTACGATACCTTAGGTGAGGCGACTGTGCTCTTCACTGCGGTTATCGGGGTTCTGACCGTAATGCGGCTCGTGACAAGAAAAAAGCCCTGGGAGATGTAATATGCGCGGAATGTCTTCAATCGTTCAGGTAATAACCGGTTTGATGGCAGGGATGTTGATCCTCTATGGCGGCTATATCACCCTGCACGGACATCTCACACCAGGCGGCGGTTTTGCCGGTGGGGTCTTAATCGCCGCGGCATTGATTTTAGTCTCGCTGGCATTCGGTTCTGTTGAACAGGTGGAAAGGAAAGAATACATCCTGTCTTCAATCTTTGAGAGCTTTGGCGGACTCGGGTTCCTTGCCCTTGCATTGACTGGTTATTTTGCCTTTGACTGTTTCTTCCGTAACGCCGGTGTCTTCTTAATTGGCAAACCGTTACAGCTGGTCAGTGGGGGGGTAATCCCCCTGGCGAACATTGCAATCGGACTTAAGGTCGGCGCCGGGCTTTTTGCCATCTTTCTGGCACTCGGCGCATCAAGATTTGTGATGAAGGAGTAAGGGAATTTATGAAAAGGATGAAGGGAGAAAGAGATGAAGGGAAGAAGGCTTCATCACTCCATCACACCATCTCTTCATATCTCCGAGATTGGGGATTGGTCATCTGGCATTGGGAAATTAGGATTTAACCTATGATACCCTATATTGCCTGCGTGCTGCTATTTCTGATTGGTCTCTATGTGGTCATCTCCAAGCGCAACCTGATTAAGATTGTGATTGGCTTCTCATTGATTGAGTATGCGGTGAACCTGTTCTTTGCCCTGGTCGGGTTCAAAAAGGGCGCACTCGCACCAATCATCACCCAGCCAGAACAGGTGCGGATGGGTGTGGCGAGGAACTTTGTTGACCCGATTCCTCAGGCGCTGGTTCTCACCGCAATTGTCATCGGGCTTTCCACGACGGCGCTGATGCTCTCCCTGGCGATGCGGCTCTATGAGAAATACAAGACATTTGATATTTCGGAGATCAGAAGGTTGAAGGGATAGTGATGGAAGGCAGAATTTTACCATTATTTGTTGCGGTGCCGCTCGCCGGTGCCTTTTTAGTCCCGTTACTTTCCAAACTCTGGGCAAGGTTCTCTGATTTAATTGCCAATGTCGCGCTTGCCTTGCTTCTTGTTATCTCGGTTTATGGCTGGCTAATAGTCAATGCTACGGGTATGCCGATGCATTACTGGGTGGGTGGCTGGCGCCTGATTGGCATCGCAATGTGGTTTGATGCCCTGACTGCGCTGATGGTCTTGGTGATTAACATTGTCGGCTTATGCGCCACCCTTTACTCGGTCCGCTATCTTGACCGCTATACCTCGGGCAGGTGGAAGTTCTATACCCTCTTGCTTTTGCTTATCGCCGGGTTGAACGGTCTGGCAATTTCCGGTGACCTGTTCAATATGTATGTGTTCATTGAGATTTCGGCAATTGCCAGTTATGCCTTGGTGGCATTTGGCACTGAGGAAGAAGAGGTGGAGGCGGCGTTCAAGTATATGGTTTTGGGTGAGGTGGGAGGCGCGGTTCTGCTCTTTAGTATTGCGATGCTTTATGGCAAGGCTTCAACCCTCAATCTTGCCCACCTTTCCCAGGTTCTTGCCGGAATGGGAAAAACCCCATTCTACTGGTTCGTAATTGCCACGCTTTTGATTGGCTTTGCCATCAAGATGGGAATGGAGCCATTTCACGCCTGGCTTGCTGATGCCCATTTCTCAGCACCGGCGCCAATCTCAGCAATGCTTTCCGGCGTTTTCATCAAGGTTACCGGTGTTTATGGGATGTGCCGTTTGATGTTCAATGTTTTTGGAGTTTCCCGGGCAGAGACACCGGCATTCTTCAACCTTTTGATTGCCTTCGGAGCGGTTTCAATGGTTTTAGGCGGACTTTTGGCATATTCCCAGCGTGATTACAAGCGGCTTTTAGCATACTCCTCAATCAGCCAGATTGGCTATATCCTGGTAGCGTTGGGTATCGGCAACTTCTGGGGTATTGCCGGTGCGATGTTCCACATCCTTGCCCATGCCCTTGGCAAAGGGACGCTCTTTCTCTCATCCGGCTCGGTTGAACGCTCAACCGGCACCCGCGACCTTGAGGAACTCAAGGGACTGGAGCGAACAATGCCTTTAACATCCTGGGTGCACATCTTGGGTTCATTCTCAATGGCGGGTATCCCGCCTTTTGCCGGATTTTTCTCCAAACTGTTTATCATCATCGGTGCGATTTCAGCAAGGATGTACTGGCTGGCATTTCTTGCCGCGCTCTTCTCCGCGGTAACATTGGGTTATCTCACCAAAGTTGTCAATCAGGCTTTCTTTGCCAAAAAGGGTGAGGAGCCAACTAAGGCAAAGGAATCACCAGCATTGATGGTTGTAGCGATGATGGTTTTGGTTGTCTTAACCATTGTTGTTGGCTTGGGTTTCAAGGGTGTCTTAGATAACCTAATTGGTCCGGCAGCCAAGGTGCTTCTCAACGGGCTGGAATATGCCCGACTGGTTTTAGGGGGTTAGGATGGCGCGGCGACTGGTCTATTTCATTTTTGGACTTTTGGTCTGGCTCCTTTTAGGCTGGACTTTAAACTACCAGGAGATAATTGCCGGTGCCGCAGTTGCGCTTGTTGCCGCAGGAATGTTTGGCGGTTATCTGCCGGTTGAGCCAAAGAAACTCTCAAATCCGGTGCGCTGGTTCTGGGTTTTAGTCTATATCCCGGTTTTCGGCTGGCAGTGCCTGAAGGCAAACATTGATGTTGCGCTGCGGGTTCTTTCCCCGGGCTTGAACCTGAAGCCGGGGATTGTGAAAATCAGGACAGGCCTGAAAAGCGAAATCGCCAAGGTCTTCCTCGCCAACTCCATCACCATGACCCCGGGAACCTTAACGGTTGAGATTAAGGATGATACCCTCTATATCCACTGGATTGAAATCAGAAGCGATGACCCGGAAGAGATGGCAAAGATGATTAAGGGACCGTTTGAATTCTTCCTGGCGAAGATATTTGATTAGGAGGATATTATGGTGCCAATCGTTGTTTTAGTGCCGGCAGCGCTTTTCTGCCTCTACCGCGCCCTAATTGGACCCTCCATTGCCGACCGAGCGATTGCGGTTGATATGATGGGCGTTGTGTTCTCGGCAATAACCGCCCTGTTGGCGCTCCGTTTACGGCTCAGTTACCTCCTTGACCTGTCAATCGCTTTGGCGGTAATCTCCTTTGTCGGTGCCCTCGCACTTGCCAAATTCCTTGAGAAAAGGAGCCTTGATGATTAGCACCCTTGCCCTGATTTTCCTCTGGATGGGTGTCGGCTTTGTGCTCTTGGGAGCGCTCGGACTCGCACGTTTTCCCGACCTTTACAACCGTATGCAGGCGGCAACCAAGTGCGTTACCCTCGGTGTGTGCGGGATTATGATTGGCATCTTTCTGCGCACCGGCTTCAACTCCTTAGGCGTCAAGGCGCTCATCTGTGCAGTTTTCATTCTTTTGACCGTACCGGTTTCCAGTCATGCCCTCGCCAGGGGCTCTTTGATTGCCGGCGTCAAACTCTGGAAAGGAACGGTCAAAGATGAGTTCACCAAGGACCGGGGTGGAGAATCAATCATTGAGGAAGAAAAATGAGAATACTACCATCTCTCATTGCGAGGGCGAAGCCCGTGGCAATCTCACGCGATAGATTGCTTCGCTGCGCTCGCAATGACGGAGTGCAGGAAAAATGAGGATTCCATTACCAAAGGTTAGAGAACTGATTGAGGCGGTCCGTGCGGTTATCAAAGGACCGTTTACTACCAAATTCCCGAAACAGATTGACTCGGTTCATCCCAACTTCCGCGGCGTCTTAAAGTTCCACGAGGAAAAATGCATCTGCTGCGGCGCCTGCTCACAGGTCTGTCCAACCGATGCCCGGCAACTGATTTTAGATAAAGAAAAGGGTGTAATGCGCAACCTCCATTATGCTGACCGCTGTATCTATTGCGCCCAGTGCGTCAAGGCTTGTCCGACCCAGGCAATCTATCACACACCGGAGTTTGACCTTTCCCGGACAGAACGGGGCGGCTGGGAAACATCGGTTGAAAAGGAACTTGCCTATTGCGAGATGTGTGGTGAGCCGTTTGCCACCAAGGCACAACTACTGCATATTGCCCATAAGGTTGGTGACCTGATTAACTCCAACCCGACCCTGCTTTTGGCACACTATCAAAACCTCGGAATTGCTGCACCTCTCCCAGTTCCGAGAACTAATAACCAAGAACTAATAACTAATAACCATCTGCCCTACCGTTCCGGCACGATGCGGATTTTGTGTCCTGACTGCCGGCGCAAGGTCTATCTGACCGAACAGTGGGGCTACTAAAAAAGTTCCCGGTTATTAGTTTCCGGTTCTTAGAACTAATAACTAAGAACTATTAACCAAGAACCAAATTTTAACCTTTGCCTTTACCTTAACCTGTTCTTCTGTAGGGCAAGGCTTCAGCCTTGCTCAACCTGAACCTTTACCTCAACCTCAACCTCAACCTTTACCTTTTGCATATAGATTGCCACGCCCCTTGGGGAGTTCTATGT
>CAZNRV010000144.1:0-7268 GCA_964575495.1 uncultured bacterium | reverse complement strand
CAATCTGGTAACACCAACCCATTACAGTCTGCAACTGCTCCCGATATTAGCAGAGGCGAAGAAAAAACTTCTCATCCCGATTCTCTGGAACTCCAACGCCTATGAAAAGGTGGAAACCTTGCGCCAACTTTCTGGTCTGGTCTCCATCTATCTGCCGGATTTGAAATACTATTCTGATGAAATTGCCCGGGGTTTTTCATCCGCACCGAACTATTTTAAATACGCTTCTCAGGCGGTCTTAGAGATGAAGCGCCAGGTTGGTGAGAATAAGTATGATGAGGATGGCATCATCCAGAAGGGCCTGATTATCAGGCATCTGGTTTTGCCCGGTCAGACCGAGGACTCAAAGAAAATACTTTCCTGGATTAAGGAAAACCTTGGCACCAGCACCCATATCAGCCTGATGGCACAGTACTATCCAGCCTATCAGGCAAGTGCACTGCCCGGAATGAACCGGCGCCTGCTGCCATCAGAATATCAGGAGGTTAAACAACATTTTCTTGCCCTTGGTTTTGAGCAAGGGTTCTGCCAGCAAATCTCATCCGCCTCAGCCGATTACACGCCCGATTTTGAAGGCAGGGGGATATAACCTTAATTTGCATTATAAGGATAGGCGGTTAAAATAGGCTAATGTGTGGCGTTCTCGGTCTTTTCTATTTTAACCGACCAGTTGGTCCTGAACTGGTTCAAGGGCTGCTCGCACTCCAGCATCGGGGTCAGGACTCAGCCGGGATTCTCACCTCAGATGTCACCCTGCATCTAAAAAAGGGCAACGGCTTGGTAAGCCGGGTTTTTAATGAAAAAAACCTTGCCCGTCTGACCGGTTCACTTGGCATCGGTCATACCCGTTATCCCACAATCGGACCCGGTGCCAGCGAAGATGCCCAGCCATTTTTTGTCAATCACCCTTATGGTATTGCGATGGTGCACAATGGCAATCTGACCAATTACTTTACCCTGCGCCAGGAACTGGAAACCAAGGACCTGCGCCAGTTGAGCAGTTTCTGCGATGTGGAGCCGATTCTCAATGTGTTTGCCCTGGAACTGGAACGTGCCCGCGCGGTTCCGCTTAAACCCGAACATATTTATCAGGCGGTCAAGGGTGTATTTCACCGGGCAAAGGGCGCCTATTCGGTTGTCGTCCTGATTCATCAGCAGGGCTTGGTTGCCTTCCGCGACCCCAAGGGGATAAGACCTTTGGTCATTGGCAAGCGCCCGGTTAGGATTGAAGAGAACCTCGCAAGCAAGCGCCATAGCGCACTGAGAAAGAAACCAATTTACGAGTATGCTATCGCCTCAGAAAGCGTGGCGCTGGACCTCTTGGATTTTGAAGACTATCAGAATATCAACCCTGGCGAAGTTGTCTTTATTGACCGCAACTATCACCTTCATCACCAGCAGATTGAACAAGGGCAACTGCACACCTGTATCTTTGAATATGTCTATTTTGCCCGCCCTGATTCAGTGATTGATGGCATTGAGGTTTATCAGGCGCGGCTTCGTCTCGGTGAAAGGCTGGCAGTCGAGGTCAGTCGATTCGGTTTGAAACCTGACATCGTTATCCCAGTGCCTGATACCGCCCGTCCTGCTGGCAATGCCCTTGCCCGGGTACTTGGTCTGGAAATGAGAGAAGGGCTGATAAAAAACCGCTATATCGCCAGGACATTTATTACACCCTCAACAGTCAATCGTTCCGCGTCGGTGCGCCAGAAACTTAATCCGGTCCGCTCCCAGATTCAGGGCAAGGATGTGCTCTGGTAGACGATTCCATTGTTCGCGGCACAACCTCGCGCGAGATTGTCCAGCTGGTCAGAGATGCGGGTGCGCATCGGGTCTACCTTGCGGTAACCGCGCCACCATTGCGCCATCCCTGCGTTTATGGCATTGATATGATGACCCGCGGAGAGTTCATTGCTAAAGGCAGAACAATAGAAGAAATTCAGGAAATTATTGGCGCCGATGCCTTAATCTACCAGACCTATGATGGTTTGATTCAGGGGGTAAAGGCCGAAAATCGTAACCGCAAGTTCTGTACCGCCTGCTTTAACGGTCATTATCCGACCGGCATCAGTGAAAGAGACCTGCGCCACCTTGAAGCCGAGCGCAAACGCTGGATTGAAAAACACGAGCAATCAGGGAAGAGATGGAGAGATGGAGAGATGAAGTGATGAAGTCTCCATCCCTTTCTCCCTTAATCCCTTCATCCCTGTCAATTGCAACCATAGCATAATTGTGCTACATTGTTAAAGGCAGACAGCTGCCAACTGGCTAATCTAATTGCCGCCGGATAAAGGTCGGCACTTCTAAGTCAGATTTATCCAGTAAAACCTCACCCGGTTTTATCCCCTGTCGCCGGCGCAGCGGAATCAGCTCGGTGGAGTTGATGAATTCGGTAACATCCTCAAGCTTGGGCAGAGGTTCATTAAGACCAGTGGCGATCATTGTCACCTTCATCGCCGATTTCAGATTTTCAAGCCGTGCCGCGCCCATGCGGATGTCTGCCTGACCGTTGGTCGCGTGAAAGATAATCTGCGCCGCCTCGTCAACCTCTTTCAGAGTCATAGTTTCATCACCCGAGATGTTCAACAGCACCCGCCGGGCACTCTCAATTGAAACATCTTCAATCAGTGGTGAGCGCAGAGCCCTGTGTGCCGCTTCGGTAGCTCTGCCTTCACCTCCCGCGATGCCAACCGACATTACCGCTCCTCCTTTTTCACTCATCACCGTCCGCACATCGGCAAAGTCAATGTTGATAAGTTGCCTGGTAGTGACAATCTCTGAAATGCTGCTGACCGCATGCAGAAGCACCTCATCCGCAAGGCGAAACGCCTCAAAGCAGGGCTGGGCGCCGTATACTTCAAGGATGCGCTGATTGGGAATGACGATGAGCGTATCAACATGCGGGCGCAGAAGTTCAATACCTGTCTGCGCCTTCTGCTGGCGTTGCCGACCTTCAAATTCAAACGGTCGGGTGACAACCGCTACGACCAGTGCGCCCTGCTGTTTTGCCTCCTGCGCGACAATCGGTGCGGCACCGGTCCCAGTTCCTCCGCCTTCACCCGCAGCAATAAAAACCATATCAAAACCAGCCAGGTTTTCCCGCAGGGTCTCTATGGACTCTTCTGCCGCCTGTCTGCCAATCTTCGGGTCGCCACCAGAACCGAGTCCGCCGGTTAGCTGAGCGCCTATTTGAATCTTATTGGGCACCAAGGACATCGTCAGTGCCTGCAGGTCAGTATTGACCGCAAACAGTTCCACCCCGGTCAGGCGGGCATCAAACATATGATTGACCGCATTGCAGCCCGCACCACCGACTCCGAACACGCCAATTCGAGTCAGATTTCTGTCTTCTACAGGTTCAATCACTTATGCCTCCTTTTTAATAGTTTATAGTTTTTAACTCGTAGTTTGTAGCTAATAATTCCAAACCAAAAACTGAGACCCACGAACCCATTTTCATGAAAACCAGCCTTTGATATCATCCCAGAGCCGCTGCCCCAGTCCCGGCGGCGGCAACCGGTGAAACTGGGTGTTTCTGCCTTCAAGCGCGCAGCGGACCAAGCCAACCGCAGTGGCATACGCTGGATTGGAAACCACCTCACGCGGCCCATGAACCCGCTCTGGTCTGCCAATCTTTACCGGCATGCCGCAAATCTGTTCTGCAAGGATATCAATCCCGGATAGAAGTGCACCACCACCGGTGAGAATCACCCCACCAGAAAGCCCATCAGCCAATTGTGACTTGCGAATTTCCGCATCGGCAAGGTTCAAAAGTTCCTCAACCCTGGGCTCGATGATTGATGCCAGGAGTCTGCGGGAAACCTGTTTCGGTCCCCTGCCCGAGGCGTCATCAATTGTTAAGGGCTCATCCCGCTCAATCATACCCGCCAGCGCCACCCCGAAATCACGCTTTACTGTTTCTGCCTGCTGATACGAGGTGCGCAAGCCAATCGCAACGTCCTTGGTAATGTTGGCAGCGCCCACTGGCAGAACCTTTGTCCATCTGATTTCACCTTCGCGGTAAATTGAGATATCCATCACTCCGCCGATGTCAATGACCGCCACACCTAACTCCTTGTCCTCTTCATCGCAGACGGCAAAGGAGGTCGCCAGCGACTGTAGAACCAGCGAACGGTTTTTGATTTCCAGCCGCTCTAATACCCGGTAGATGTTTTCAATCGCAGTCACGGCACCAATGATTAAAAGCGCCTCCACCTCCAGCCTGATGCCGAAAAGACCCAATGGGTTACGAACGCCTTTCTGTCCGTCAATAATGAACTGAGTGGGAATCACATGGAGAATCTGCTCATCGTTGGGCAGACGGATGGTCTGCGCCTGACGGATGACATCTTCAATGTCCCGGGGCTGAATACCACGGGTAGGTCTAGACACCGGCACCGCACCGAGACCGGGCAGGTGTTTGATATGGTCGCCGGTAATGCCTGTCCACACAGAACAGGCGTTAAAGCGGCATTGCGCCATCTTTTCTGCCTGCTCAATCGCCTTAGCGACCGCATCGGTCGCCTTATCCAGACTTATCACGACGCCGAGCCGAAAACCATCAGGCGGCGCCGAACCAAACCCCTTGACCTCGGTCTTGCCCAATGTGTCCACCTCGGCGACCAGGCAGACAATTTTGGTAGAACCAATATCAATAGCAGCAATCCGTTTTAATTTAGCCATAACCCCTCCTTTGGTTCATAGTTCCTGGTTCGTAGTTCCTGACAACCGGGAACAAGGATGGCAGAAATCGCACCTCTTCCTTGAGTTCAATCCCGGTCTTTTCTTCCACCTCCGCCTTGACGACCTGCGCCAATTCATAAACATCGGTAAAACGAGCAGCGCCTTTGTTGATCAGGAAATTCGCATGAACTTCTGATACCGCCGCATCGCCAATCACCAACCCCTTCAATCCACATTGCTCAATCAATCTGCCTGCGGGAATGTCAGGCGGGTTTCGGAAAAACGAACCGGCGGAGCGTTCATGCGGATGCTTTGACCAGCGCTCCTCACGCACCGATTTAACACTCCTTCCTTTTCCCGGCGCAAGCAATAAAAATGTGCGCAACGCCCATAATTCTGAAGGGATAACCGGCTGACGATATTCATTCCGTAGCTCGGTTTTGCCCAATATCACGATGTTGCCCTGCCTATCCAGAACCTCAACCTTTTCAATGAGGCTGGCAAGGTTTCTGCCAAACGCACCGGCATTGGTCAAGAGACCGCCGCCGATTGTACCGGGAATGCCGGCAAGAAAATCCGCACCGGCGAGCCCGTTTGCTTCAGCGATTTCCGCAATGTCGTCCAGCAATGCCGCAGAACCAGCGCAAATCTTGTTGCCTTTGACTTTAATAAGTTCAAACCTGCCCGCAAGTTTCACAACCAACCCACGCAACCCCTGGTCTGAAACCAAAACATTGGTCCCTTTGCCCAATATTACAGCCGGCAGGCTTCGCTCTTCACAAAACCGACGAACCCTTTTCAGCCCCTGTTCATCGTGAACCACTACCAGCGCCTCGGCTCTCCCGCCGATGCCAAAGCTGGTGTGCGAGGCAAGCAGTTCATCTCGCCTCAAGAGTGAACCGCTCTCCTTTAGCAATTGTTCCAATTCATCCCGCCATTCGTTTGCCGACATCAATAGGTCATTAGTCATTTCCCAATTCTCCAATTCGCAATGACCAATTAGGATTTCTCATTTCAACCTCTGCAATATCTCATCTGCAAGATTGGTAATGCTTCCAGCACCGAGGGTTAAAACCACGTCACCTGCGCGCATGCGGGGCAAAATAAAATCTATCGTATCCTTAAGCTCTGGTATGTGATAGAGGATTAGACCTTGCCTTCCCCGTGTTTTGATTCCATCAAGTATCAGTTTTTCATCAACCCCGGGCAACGGCGGTTCAGCTGCCGCATAAACTCCGGTTATTACCACCTCATCTGCCTGGTCAAAGGCGTTGCCAAATTCATTCGCCAGCAATTTGGTGCGTGTGTAACGATGAGGCTGGAAGACAACAATGATGCGTTCCGCTGGATAGGCGTGGCGTAAAGTCTTGATAGTAACCGCAATTTCAGTAGGATGGTGACCGTAATCGTCATAGACAATAATTCCCTTGGCTTCACCCTTTTTCTCCAAGCGGCGGTGGACACCAGCAAATGTTGTCAGCGCCTCACTCATTGTGGAAAAGTCAATGCCTAATTCAACTCCGACCGCGATTCCTGCCAGTGCGTTCTGAATATTGTGCGCTCCTGGCATTGTGAGACTGAACCTGCCGATATCTTTCCCCTGATAAATCAGGCTGAAAGCCGAACTGAACCGGTAAAGTTGAATGTTCTTTGCGATTAGGTCCGCCTGCATATCAATGGCATAGGTCACGACCCGACGCTTGACCCGGGAGCGGATTTGCCTGACCGCAGGACAGTCAAGGCAGAGAATAACAGCGCCGTAAAAAGGAACTCGGTTGACAAACCGGAGAAACTCCTTTTTCAGGTCAGCGAGATTCTGGTAGTAATCAAGATGCTCAGGCTCGATATTGGTGACAACCGCTATTGACGGATAAAGCAGAACAAAGGAACGGTCGCTCTCGTCTGCTTCAGCCACCAGATACTCGGAAAAGCCAAGACGAGCACCGGCTGAGCTCCCAAGAATTCTGCCGCCAATAACCGCAGTTGGGTCAAGCCCGGCACGGGTAAGGATGTGAGTAACGAGCGAGGTGGTGGTCGTCTTGCCGTGACTGCCGGAGATGGCAATAGAGTACTTTAGCCGCATAAGTTCCGCGAGCATCTCTGCCCTTCTGATTACGGGAATCTCTTTGCTACGGGCGTATTGCAATTCCGGGTTGTCTTCCGACACCGCAGTCGAATACACCAAAACCTCCGCGTCGGAGCAATTCTCCGCCTGGTGACCAATTTTCACATTGATACCCTGGTCCACCAGTTGCCGGGTAACTTCACTTTCCTTTAAGTCTGAACCTGAAACATCAAAACCTAAGTTCTTTAAAACCAAGGCGATTCCCGACATGCCGGCGCCGCCGATGCCGACGAAGTGAATGCGTTTTAGCCTACCAAACATTGAGCATTAGGGAAAGGTTGAGGTTAAGGTTGAGGTTAAGGGAAAGGTTGAGGTTGAGGTTAAGGTTAAGGTAAAGGTTGAGGTTGAGGTTGAGGGAAAGGAACTGGGAACTGCCCTGGCAGGTGCTGAAGGCACTACCTGGAACTAAGAACAAAGAACTCTCCTTTGGTATCGTGAAATTTTCAAGAGAATTCCGGCT
>CAZNRV010000143.1:0-6611 GCA_964575495.1 uncultured bacterium | reverse complement strand
TCTTAGAAGGTTATAACAGGCGCTTATTCCATCACGCCAGCCGATTTTCTTCCCCTCGCTTCTTGCTTGGTATGTTATCGGCACCTCAACAATTCGGCTGTGCAGACGCAGTAGCTTGGCAGTGATTTCTGGTTCAATTTCAAATCTATTTGCCTTAAGAGTAAGTTTCACTGCCAGTTCTCTTCTGATTAATTTATAACAGGTTTCCATATCGGTAATTTTACCACCGAACAGGGCGTTTGTTAGCAATGTAAGGAAGAGGTTTGCCAATCGACTGTGAGGAAGAAATTTACCTTTTCCTCTGAATCTGGAACCATATACTGCTGCCACCTTGGGGTCATTAAAAGGAGCGACCAACTTTGGATAATCTGCAGGGTTGTATTCGAGGTCTGCATCCTGAATTAAAATGATATCGCCGGATGAATGAGCAAGTCCAGTGCGTATTGCAGCGCCCTTGCCCTGATTATAGTTATGGACGAACAGCCTGATATCGGAGACATTTCTTAATAATATAGGTGTTTTATCCGAGGAGCAGTCATCAACAACCACAATCTCCTTTGGGATAGGTACCGTTCTTACCCGTTCCAATATCTCCAATATCGAATTTTCCTCATTGTAAACTGGCATTATTACTGATAGCGTCACATCACATCCACAGGCTTTGGTAGCCGAATAGAAGCATTTTGTGCTGAAAGAGCTGCAAGGCATTTAACCACATTGAACCCCAGAACCGCATCACTCAAAGGCTTTTCCCGGGTATAACAGCAGCGAATAAAATCAGCACATAAGCGTTTAAGAGGCAAATCAGAATTTTGTCCTCCGACTCCAATGGGTTCCTGAAAATGATGGACTCCACTTTTTGTATAAACTTTCAATTCGCGGTGAAATGGAGGGCCGGACCAAGACACCGTGCCGGTAAATTCGATATCATTAGCAAAAAACATTTGATAACAGCAACTTCCCCATCCACGTTTAACGATTTTACCGCTCTTCGGTAAGCCGAATAACTGTATCAAGATTGCCAAGTCGTGAGAAGCAAGGTCCCAAAGAATATCGCTATTATTTTTCCTGCCATGTGAAGTTCGCACGGCTTCAACTCTTATAATATCTTTCAGCGGTATTTTTTTCATTTGCAACTTCAACAGCCGAAAGCCATCAGAATAAATCGGAGTATGACCAACTGCTACAACTCTTTTCTGACTTAATGCAATGTTCAGGATTTCCTCTGCATCTGGAAGAGAGAGTGCCATCGGCTTTTCCACAAGGACATCTTTACCCGCTCCCAGTGCTTGCGCTGTTAGTTGAAAATGGGTATCGTCCGGAGTAGCAATTACAAGAGCTTGAATAGCGCTGTTTGCAAGTAGTTCTGAAAACGAAAGCAGTTGTAGGTTCTGAAAATCTTTACGTATTTTTTCGTCAACATCAGTCCCAAACAGTTGGCAGCAATCATATTCTCTCAGGGTTCTTAGATAATTTTTTCCCCAGTAACCTAATCCCACTATCCCGATTGCTATGTTATTCATTTATTCAGTGGAATTCATTTTCTTGAAACCATTTTATCGTCAGTTGCAGACCTTCTTCTAAGTTCACCACTGGTTGCCAGCCGAGAAGTTTTTGGGCACGGGTGATGTCAGGCCTGCGCCGATTTGGGTCATCAGGAGGAAGGGGTTTAAATACCAGCGAACTTTTTGATTTTGTGAGCTTTTTTACCAGATGGGCGAACTGGCGAATGGTAAACTCTTCAGGATTTCCAAGGTTAATCGGATAAGAGTCATCACATTTAATTAGCTTATAAAGACCAAGAACCATATCCGATATGTAGCAGAAACTTCGGGTTTGACGACCGGTTCCAAAGATGGTTATAGGTTTACCAGTAAGTGCCTGGTAGACCAAAGTGGGCACCACTCTGCCATCATCGAGTTTCATCCTTGGTCCATAGGTGTTAAAGATTCTGGCGATACGGACCGGAAGATTGAACTTCCGATGATATGCCATAACCAAGGCTTCAGCATATCTTTTTGCCTCATCATATACTGAACGCTCACCAATTGGGTTGACATTTCCCCAGTAGGTTTCTGGTTGAGGGTGCTTGGTGGGATTGCCATAAACCTCAGAGGTAGAAGCCTGGATAAATACTGCCTGATTTTTCTTTGCTAACTCAAGAAGGTTCTTCGTCCCATGAGCCCCGACCGTGAGAGTTTCTATTGGCAGAGATAAGTAGTCCTTTGGCGAGGCAGGAGAGGCAAGATTAAATATTACAGCCACTCGGGCCAAACATCTGAATTTTAAGACCGACGGGCTGCTAATATCGATTTTGACAAATCTAAATCCTGGCTTGGCGATAAGATGACGGATATTTTCCATTCTACCGGTGAGGCAATTGTCAACACAAATCACCTGCCATTTTTGGGTCAAGAGATAGTCGCACAGATGGGAACCAATAAATCCCGCCCCTCCCGCAACAACCGCTATTCTACTTCTATTTTTTTTCATCTACCCACACCGATATAGGTAAATCCTAACCGTTCTATTTCAGACCTCTCAAATACATTCCTGCCGTCACAGATTATTGGCAGACGCATTTTTTCTTTGATGCACCTCAAGTCGAGCTGTTTAAACTCTTTCCATTCGGTCAGTATTGCAAGCAGGTCCGCCTCTTGAGCCACATCAGCAGCAGTTTCACAGTAAATTATATCGGGAAGTATTTTTCTGGCCTTTTCCATTGCCTGCGGGTCATAGGCACGCACTTTTGCCCCCTCGGCCAGTAACGCATTTATTATATCAATAGAGGGTGCAAGTCGCATATCATCGGTATTGGGTTTAAATGCCAGTCCTAAAACCCCTATATTTTTATCGCGTAGATTCCAGAGTACCTTGCGTATCTTGCGGACAAAACGCTGTTTTGCCTCCTCGTTAATCCTCTCCACCTCCCGCAACAGTCTGAAGTCGTAACCCAACTCTTCAGCAATGCGGATAAATGCACGTAAATCTTTGGGGAAACAAAATCCGCCATAACCAACTCCCGCATCAAGAAAAGCCCGTCCAATTCTCTTATCCATCCCCATTCCATTTGCAACCTCTCGGACATCTGCATTAGTAGCTTCACAGATGATAGCAACAGCATTTATAAAAGATATTTTCATTGCCAGAAAGGCATTAGAACAATGTTTAATTAACTCTGCAGATGAAATGTCGGTCACAAGCACTGGCGCGTTAATGGGCTTATAAATTTCAACGAGTAAATCCCGTGCCCGCTCATTTTCTACGCCAATAACAATTCGGTCGGGCTTGAGAAAATCCTGAACCGCCGAACCTTCCCGTAAAAATTCGGGATTGGAGGCAACATCAAATGGGACTTGTTTGTGGTTGTAGCGTTCGATTGTCTTTCTGATCCACTTGCCTGTCTGAACCGGCACGGTTGATTTCTCAACGACCAGACGGTAACTGTCCATACTAGTTGCAATCTCGCGGGCAACACTTTCTACATAAGTCAAATCCGGTTGACCATCTTCCAGAGGCGGCGTGCCCACAGCGATGAAACAGACTTCACTTTCCTTAACCGCCTTGGAGATATCGGTTGTGAAATAAAGCCGGTTTGCCCTTAACGATTCGTCAATAATTTCCTTAAGTTCTGGTTCATAAATTGGTATTCGTCCTTGATTTAGAACAGCAATTTTTTCTTCGTCATTATCCACACAAATAACCCTGTGCCCAATTTTGGCAAGACAGGCACCTGATGTTAATCCGACATAACCGGTTCCAATTACAGCAATTCGCATAGTGCTAATATATTAGCGAAATATCCAAAGTCAAGCATAGGACGTTAAAATTTACTTTGTTATTCTTGGACAAGCTTTTGAAGTTCACTAAGCAACGTTAACGCCTTCAATGGTGTAAGCTCATCAATATTTAAATTACGCAACCGCTCTATTACAGGATGATTCGGACGCTCAGCAGCAAGCAGGGTTTCAATCGGGGCATTAAATTGGCTGATATTGATTTCCTCCTGTTTTGTGAAACGGATGAGCAGCTCTTTTGCCCGGTTGATTACCGGCATCGGGAGTCCAGCAAGTTTGGCAACCGCAATACCGTAGCTTTTGTCTGCCGGACCGGGTTTGATCTTACGCAGGAAAAGTACCTGGTCTCCCTTTTCCCGCACATCAAAACTGTAATTTCTAACCCGTGGTAACAATGCAGCAATGTCTGTAAGTTCATGATAATGAGTTGCAAAAATTGTCCTTGGACAGAACTTCTCATCGCCGTGGAGGTGTTCAACTGTCGCCCAGGCAATTGCGAGACCGTCATAAGTGGCTGTTCCCCGTCCCACCTCATCAAGAACTACCAAGCTTCGAGGGGTAGCATTGTTTAAGATATTGGCGGTTTCGATCATCTCGGCAAGGAATGTCGAAACACCCCGTGCGACATCGTCTGAAGCGCCGATACGGGTAAAGATTTTATCGACAATACCGATACGCGCATGAGCGGCAGGGACAAACGAGCCCATTTGCGCCATTATCACAATCAGTGCAACCTGCCTTAGATAAGTTGATTTACCTGCCATATTGGGACCGGTGATGATAAGGATTTGCTGTTCTTTACTATCAATCAGCGTGTCGTTGGGTATGAATGGCTGTTTACTCATTGCTTCAACAACCGGGTGTCTGCCTGACTTGATTTCGATTGCCCTGGATTCATCTACTATTGGACGAACATAATTTCGTTCATTGGCAATTGAGGCAAGACCGGCAAAGACATCAAGTTCGGCAAGGACATTGGCAAGGTCGAAGATTTGATTTGTATAGGGGGCAATTCTGCGGCGCAATTCAAGAAACAGTTCATATTCGAGTGTCTTTATTCTTTCTTCAGCATTCAGTATCTTGGCTTCATATTCCTTAAGTTCGGGCGTAATGAACCTTTCGCCACTAACCACAGTCTGCTTGCGGATATAATTTTTCGGCACAAGGGACAAATAAGATTTTGTTATCTCGATGTAATACCCGAACACTGAATTATAACCAACACGCAAATTAGGAATACCGGTGCGCTGGCGTTCGGTAGCCTGAATCCGGGCGATAAATTCCTTGGCATTACCGGCAATGGCACGCAATTCATCCAGTTCCTGATTGTAGCCTGTGCGAATAAGTCCGCCTTCTGTTATTCCAGCAGGCGGATCATCCACAATCACTTGGCTGATGTCATTGGTAATCGCCTTAAAGTCATGCATGGAATTGCAAATTTGTACCAGTCGTTCACTTCGAAACTCGGCGAGGAAATTTTTTACCTCGGGGATAACCTCCAGCCAGTTCCGTAATGCTATTAAATCACGTGCATTTGCCCTTTCTAAGGCAATTCGCGAACCGATCCGTTCAATGTCCCCAATTTTGCTCAAAAGTCCTTGAAGCTCTGAAAGTGAAGCAACTCTTTGCTTGAGTTCAGCTACAGCATCCAGTCGCCGGTTGATTTTCTCTACTGATTGAAGTGGTGCGAGAATCCAGCGCCGCAATAATCTTGCGCCCCCGGGCGTTTTTGTGCCATTGAGGACCCATAGTAATGTTTTCGAAGTCTCATATTTGCCTTCTTGGGGATGGAGGCTTTCAATCAATTCCAGATTGCGCCGGGAGATGCGGTCAATTAAAAGATATTCACTGACTATATACGGCGTAACACGACGAAGATGGGGAAGAGCGCTACGCTGAGTATGTTCAAGGTAATGAAGCATCGCACCCGCTGCACAAATCCCTTCAGTTAAGTGCTCGATGCCAAACCCACCCAAGTTCAAAACCTCCAAATGCGATGTAAGTTTATCAAAGGCAAACTCCTCAGTAAAATAATAGTCATCAACCCGGGTGATGTGGTATTGATTCTCGATAGACAAATTGTCACTCCAGTTCTGCGGCAATAGGAGTTCTGCAGGTCCGATTTTGGCTATCTCTTCGAGAATATTTGCCGATTTAATTTCTCCCACCACAAACTCGCCGGTTGTCAAATCAGTAAAAGCCATACCCCAGATTTCACTTCCAGGGGAAAGCGCCATAAGATAATTGTTTTTCTGTTCATCTAAAAGCGGGGTGCGGGTAACGGTTCCGGGTGTAATAATTTCTACCACATCCCGATGAACAATGGGTTTGTTGCGGTCTGGTTCTTCCAGTTGGTCACAGACGGCGATTTTGAAGCCCTGAGCCACAAGCCGAGCAACATATGTATCAAGAGCTTTGGCGGGAATACCTGCCAATGGGACACGGATATTAGGACCATGGGGTCTCGAGGTCAGAGTAAGGTTCAGGGCGCGTGCGCCAATCTCGGCATCATCGTAAAACATCTCATAAAAATCACCAACGCGAAAAAGTAAAAGAGTTTCCGGATACCGTTCCTTTATCCGACGGTATTGGGCAAGGAGCGGTGTCAACCTTTCTGCCACGACAGTTTTAAATATGATTTATGCACTTACTCTAAATCCTCCTGCCAGGTGTGGCATTCCGGACAAATGAAATCAGCTTCTGATAGTGGTTTGCCACAGCTGCGGCAGCTGATAACTCCGGCAGTTAACTCCCTTACCGCCGCCTCAAGGTGATTTTTAGCCTTCTCCGCATCGCCTCTCAGCAGATATAATT
>CAZNRV010000142.1:0-6756 GCA_964575495.1 uncultured bacterium | reverse complement strand
GCCCAGATAACAAAGGCGGCAAGAAACAAGGCAACGCCCCTTTTTGAATTCAGGTTTAGGCAGGAAATCAGGGTTCTTGTCCGCATCATCTTCTTTAACTTAATTATATAAAAAATCCCTTCCCAGTCAACAACTGACCGCAAAGGCTCGGTCGGAATGACAGAAAACCAGGGTCATTGCGGGGGCGAAGCCCGTAGCAATCACACGCAAGAGATTCCTTCCTGCCTTCGGCAGAGCGGAATGACGGGGTGAGGGGGGCGGAATGACGGAAAATAAGTAATGGCAAAGAAATGGCAAAATGTCGCACAGGAATTTGACTCATACAACCAGTTGACTTTAAGTGAAGAGTTGGGTAAAGTAAAGGTATTAAAGGGAGTAAACGAGTTAAGGAGTAAGATATGAACAGAGAGATAATCTTTCTTGTTGAAGAATCGGCAGAAGGAGGATATGAGGCGCAGGCTTTGGGGTATTCTATTTATACCGAAGCGGACGACCTGGAACAGTTGAAAAAAGCCATCAGCGATGCGGTGAAGTGCCATTTTGATAAACCGGAGATGCCCAGAATCATCCGCCTTCACCTGGTAAAAGAAGAGGTTATCACGCTATGAAACTTCCCCGGGATATCGGGGGCGAAGAACTGGCAAACCTGCTGAGCAGGTTTGGATACCAGATTACCCGTCAAACTGGCAGTCACATCAGATTAACCAGCACAGTGATGGGAGAACATCACCTAACCATACCCAGACACAAACCGATAAAAGTCGGCACACTCAATAAGATTTTAAGCGATATTGCCGGTTACTTAAAGAAAGAGAAAAAAAGGCTGATTGAAGAACTGTTTTCATAAGTAGCAAGCCCGTTCCGCGGTCATTGCGAGAAGCATTTTTAGTCAATGCGAGCGTTCTGCCAAAGGCAAGAGCGTGGCAATCTCACGCAATAGATTGCTTCCTGCCTTCGGCAGTTCGGAATGACGAAGAAGGAGGGCGCGCTCGCAATGACACATTCCGTCATTGCGAGGCACGCAGTGCCGTGGCAATCTATAAGCAACAGGTAAAGGTAGAGGTAAAGGTTAAGGTTTAAGATAAGGCGGTAATTTCCTGAATCCGTTGAACGGTATAAGGAAAATCTTGACATTAAAATTGTGGAGATTTAATTTATTGTGCTGTCTGGGTTCAAGCCCTATCAGACAGCAAAACTGAAGATTTAAACCGAGGAGGAGTATATGAAAAGGTTGTTAATGTCTGTAACTATTGTTGCCCTTGGAGGCTTGACCTGGGCAATAGATGATGCGGTAGTTGCACCAAATCCTGGCGTTGCCGAAGCGCCACTGACTGGCAATGTGATTACTGCTGTTGATGCGATAACGATTCCCAGAATGCTTTCCTATCAGGGCAGGCTGACCGACTCACTGGGCAGACCGGTGCCGGATGGCAACTATCAGTTGACCTTCCGGCTGTATCAGCAGGAAGCCGGCGGCAGTCCGTTCTGGATTGAGAATCAGACGGTAAGGGTAAGAAGCGGACTTTTTTCCGCACTGCTCGGTGCGGTTACACCGATAAACGCAGTTCCAGAAAACGGGGTGATATGGCTGAGTCTGCATGTGGGTTCTGAACCAGAGTTAACCCCAAGGTTGCGGATTGTTTCTTCTGCCTACAGTTTTCTCTCGGAGAAGGCACAGACCCTTGACCAGAACGGCGCTAATGTCGGGCAGGTTTTAAAATGGAATGGGACTGCCTGGGCACCAGCGAATGATGAAGTTGGTGGTGATAACGCCTGGGTGCGTGGCACACCGGATTCGGTGCTTTATACAATTCGGCGGCTGGGTATTGCTCGGGGCGGGGCAGATAACATGCTTTATGGTTCTTCTCGTTTTACCCATACGAACCTTGGGGTTGCCTGCACAACCGGAGCGAATGGGCAGAGCCATTTTTATTGCACGGTAGGAGGCGGGTATCGTAACATCGTACAAAATAATAGTGCTACGATTGGCGGTGGTTCAAGTAATTTTGTATCCGGTGCAGGCGCTACAATTGGCGGTGGAGATTCTGATACCGCATCAGGTGAAGCGGCAACAGTCGCGGGTGGCAGGAGAAATGTGGCTTCCGGCGACTTTGGAACTGTTGCTGGTGGAGTATTTAATACCGCAGCAAACTACTATGCGTCGGTAGGAGGTGGACATTCCAATACCGCCGCAGGTAATTCGGCAACGGTCGGCGGTGGTGAATACAATATGGCATCGGGTAATACAGCAACAGTTGCCGGTGGTTCTGGAGATACTGTATCCGGCAGTTACGCAACTATTTGTGGTGGTCGCCATAATAAAGCACTCAGTGATTTTGTTACGATTGGTGGTGGCAGGGAGAACTACGCTGAGTCTTCTTATGCTACTATAGGCGGAGGATTTCAGAATTACGCTACCGGATTATATGCAGTAGTCGGGGGCGGTAATACCAATAAGGCAGAGACAATCTATGCTGCGATTTGCGGAGGGGCAAATAATACCGTTACCGGTGTGGGGGCAGCGATTGCTGGTGGCCAATCAAATAATGCCTCAGGTTTCTGTGCAGTGGTTGGGGGTGGATTTGCTAACACTGTTACAGGCAGCAGGGCGATAGTTGGTGGTGGCGATGGTAATGATGCCAACGGAATCTTTAGCGGGGTTTTTTCCGGCGCAAGTAATAAGGCGGGGAATAGTATTTCTGACAGCGGTGCGGTTGTCAGCGGCGGGGTGCGCAATGTCGCGCTTGCAAAATACTCATTTATCGGTGGTGGTTATGCTGATACCGCCTGGGGTTACTGTGCAACAATTGCCGGTGGCAAAGATAACAATGCACTGGAAACCTATACTACTGTTGGTGGTGGATTTAACAACTCCGCTATCTGGCAGGGGGCAACGGTTGGTGGCGGACAATCAAACAGCGCCTCGGACTGGTGTGCGACAATTGCAGGTGGAGATTCCAATATTGCTTCTGGCACAAGGGCAACAATCGGTGGCGGGGCTCGTAACACTGCTTCGGGCTATGCGGCTACTGTGCCTGGTGGATACCTTAACAGCGCTCGTGGTTATGCCAGTTTTGCTGCGGGCAGATATGCCCGGGCAAATCACCGGGGTTCATTTGTCTGGAGCGATAGCGCGGTGTCCGCATCGGAATCGGTTTATACCGCTGGCAATGACCAGTTCCGGGTTCGAGCGCGGGGTGGCACTTGGTTCTTCTCCAATGCCGGGAAGACCACCGGTGTTTACCTGGCACCCGGCTCCAACTCCTGGGCAGGTATAAGCGACATTATGGACGAGACCGACTTTGCACCGGTTGACCAGAAGGAGGTATTGCGCAGGGTTGCGCAACTGCGGGTGCGCTATTACCGGCTGAAGGACCAGAATGACGGCACCAGGCACATCGGACCGGTGGCGCAGGAGTTCAAGAATGCCTTTGGTGTCGGTGAAAGCGATAAGGCGATCAATATGGCAGATGCGGATGGTGTGCTCTTTGCTGCAATCCAGGCGTTATATCAGGAAAACCAGGCGCTTCGTCAGGAACTTGAAGTTCTTAAGGCAGAGTTACAGAAAAGGTAGCACCAGTCGATTTCGTCACTGGCAAAATGCAGAATAGCAATTTTAATTATACTGGGGTTGCAATCAGGCACGGGTAATGGTATGATTTGAATGATGCGCTTTGTGACGGTTCTTGTGGGAGTGGCAGTTGGCATCGCTGCCGGGGCGTGGCTTGGTCCTTCAGCAACCGGTTTTACCTTTCTGAAGTTAGGGGTGGGAGCAAGACCGGTGGCGATGGGTCAGGCGTTTACTGGGGTGGCGGATGATGCCAATGCCCTTTTTTATAATCCAGCCGGGCTGGCGCTTAATTCGCAGTTTGATGTTAGTGTCAACGCCTGTCAGATGCTGCGCGGGGTGTCATATTTTTCCGGCGGGCTGAAGGTGCCGTTTCTGAAGCGGTTTGGTGCAGGGTTTTGCGCCGGGTATCTGAGCGCAATTGATACGAGAAGGAATGAACTGGGTGAGGAGTTGGGGACATTCGGTTTGAGCGACATAATCGCGGGTCCGGGTTTTGCGGTTCAGCCGGTCAGAAACCTTTTTGTCGGTGGTGCTGGTAAGTTTGTATTCAGCCAGATTGACTCCTTTTCTGCCTGGGCGTTTTCGTTTGATGCCGGCGTGCTTTATCAGCCGTTCCGGTATCTGAGTCTGGGCGCAGGTCTGTTGCATCTGGGCACCCCGCGGCGGTTTATTGAGGACTGGGAGTATCCGCCGGTAAATCTGCGTGCGGGTGCCGGGTTCAAACTGCCGATTCTGACCAATCACATCCTGATTGCGGCTGATGTTTCGGCTTATCCGGATTATGGTCCAACTCTGGGCATTGGTGCAGAGGCAAAACTTGATTTGGGCACGCTCGGGTCGGGCAAGGGCGATGTTTTTTATCTGCGCGGGGGTTATCAATCCGGTGCTCATCTCGGGACCTGGGCCGGGTTTTCCTTTGGCATCGGTTATGAGACGACAATCAGTCCGGGTCTGGCGCTGATGGTTGATGCGGTTTATCTTTCCTATGGTCTTCTCGGTGATGCGCAACGGGTTTCCCTGGGCTTGAGGTTTACACCTTTCAGCATTAAAACCGGGAACTGACCCCAACAACCAAATAATTGGTTCTCGGTTCGGAGAACTGGAAACCTGAAACTAAGAACATAGAACTTTACAATTCAGTTGCGGCAGAATACCGGTTTTTTGCCCGTGAATTTCAGGGTAAAGCCGCCGTCGCGACGGGTGTTATAATATTCTATGCCGAGGCGGGGGAGAAAATTTTCCAGCCGTGCCGGGGTTGGATAGCGTCCGAGCACAACAACATATTCCGGACTGATGGTCTGATACAAGGTTAAGGGGTTGCCTTTTCTTGAGCCGTGATGGGGCGATTTGAGCAGATTAATATCCTGGTTTCTGACCGCATCAGTGAGCGCACCAAATGATTCGCAGTCACCGGTAAAGAGCATTGTAAAACCCTGGTATTCAATTAGAGTAACAATGGAGATGCTGTTGGTGGAGAGGAGATGTTTAGAGTAAAGCCAGCGGGTTAATTCATCAGGCCAGACCAGACTGATTTCATAACCGAAGCCAAGAACCTTCGCGCCTTTGCCAGCAACAGTTATTTCGGTGCCGGTAGATTGAAGTTGCTCAAGCAGTTTCTGATAGCAGGTATCGCCTTTGAGGGTGGGAACAATCAGGCGGTCGATTTTTACCTTTGAAGACAGGTCAAGCAGACCACCGTAATGGTCGCGGTCAGGATGGGTTAAAATAACCGCATCAAGCCTTTTTATGCCCCGGCACAAGAGCAAATCGGGCAGGACATCGGTTTGGTCAATCCCGGCATCAATCAAAAGTTTCCTGCCTAAGGTATCTTCAACAAGAACCGCATCACCCCTGCCCGGGTCAAGAAAGGTGACCTTGGTCTGGGGTCGGGTGAGCGCGGACCTCCAGATGACAAGAACCAGACCCGCGGTCAGGCAGATTCGGAATGCGGTTCTTGACCATTCCCGATGCCAGTTGAGCAAAAGGATGAGCAGCGCATAAAGATAAAAGACACCAAGCCAGGGAAGTTTGCCAGGCTCAATCAAAAATATCTTGAGCCGGCTGAGCTGATTAGTCAGAAAAATGGTAATGGTGAGGAACAGCTGAAGTGTCTGGGCAAAAATTGCGGCAATTGCAGGGCTGATTAAGTTGACAAGCGCAATTAACAAGGCAAGCGGAATGGAAAATGTTACCAGCGGAACCACCAGCAGCGCAGAAATGAACGCAAATGGCTGGAACTGAAAAAAGTGGTGCAAAAGCAGGGGTGCGGTGCCGATGGTTGCTGCCAGGGAAACTGCTGTTGGCACAATAATATATTGGCGCAAAACTCGGTTCGGCTTTATCCGGGCAAGCCGTTCATAGACCAATGGCAAAATCCTGATGATTGCCATTGTGGCGGCAAAGGAAAGTTGGGCACCGGCATTAAAAAGAGCAAGCGGGTTCAGAATTAAGATTATGATGCCGGCAACTGAAAGGTTGGTGACAGGGTTTGAGCGGCGCTGGAGCGGAAAACTCAAAAGCCCGGATAAGGTCATAAATGCGGCACGAACCGAAGCCGGATTCCAGCCGGCAACGAGCGCATAAAAAAATGTGGCAGTGGTCATAATCCCAAACCGCAACCAGCCCCGGATGCGAAAAACTGAAAGGAGAAGCCAGAGCGTATAGACAACAATTCCGATATGAAGACCTGATACCGCAAGCAGATGCCAAAGACCAGCATAAGTAAAACCATCCCTTAACCCTTCGGGCATTGCCGACTTTTCACCTAAAAGCATCCCCAAAAGCAAACCAGCCTCTTTTTTGCCAATCTGCTGATTTATCACATTGTAAATATATCTTCTGACCGGCATTACCAAAATCCTTAAAATCGGGTTGCCTTTGTTTCTTTTGACAATTCTGTTATCCTTTTGCCTCGCACTTACCGAACCGACAAACCCCTGCTCTTTGAGATACCGGTTAATATCAATCACTCCAGGGTTGCGGGGAAATGCATAGGGCTTGACCCTTTTTCTGCCCCTGACCACATCGCCATACCTTAATCCTGATAACGAACCCTTAAGATAAACCGCTACCTTGCCATTCAAAGGTGGTGAAAGTGCCACCGTCAACCGGTTCCTGCCCAAAGGCTCATCAACTACCACACCCTGAAATGATGCCATCTCATAGATTTGCGGATTGGGCATAAC
>CAZNRV010000141.1:0-4796 GCA_964575495.1 uncultured bacterium | reverse complement strand
GGCTTGGTTACCTGAGCAACAAAGGGCTTTGCGGTCCAGATCGGCACTGCCGGTTCGCCGAACAGAGTCCGCTCAAAGCACTCCATCCGATATTTCTGTGAGTCGTTAATCATTGGAATCCAGTAGTCCTTTCCATAAGAGAGTGCCTCACCAGTCGTTACGCGGCGGGGGGTTCTGAAGCCAAGAATTCCATAGCAGATGGCATAGTTGAAGAGCTCGGCGCAATACTTCCAACCATCCTCCGTATTCATCATGACACCGACAAAACCGGCAGGGGCGTGGAATGCCATATTTTCAGCAATACAGTCGCCATTGGTGGAGCCGGCATCCCATTTACCGGTCTGACAGCACACCGCGGTCATAACATTTAGTCGGTTGGTGTTAGTAAGGTTAAGCATCATTGAGCTCGTAACATTCCCATTATCAAGCGCATAAACATCGGGATTGCCGTGAGCAATGATTGAACTGATTGAATAGCCGGCATTCAGAGATTCACAGTACGGCTGTGTAGTAGGTGGAAGCATTCCTCCATAAGTGTACATCTTCAAATCAAACCAAGGTGGGGTAGGCGTGGCATTAGCAATTGAGTCATTGTATTTGTTATGAACTTGGGCTTCAGAAACAACCAAAATACTCTTAGTTACCCAGGAAACGCTGGTGTCGGGTGTGCACTCGTAACGAGCAATTTTCCTGAGGTAGTTGATTAGTTCAGTAAAACCGTTGAGGGTCATCATTCCAACATTAATATCAGCATAGCCGTCAACCGAGTCGGCGAGTTCGCCAAAGATGTTATTGTTATTGAAGTCCCAGGTGCCGTCCAGGTCTGAAAAGTACATATCTGAGAAGAAGTCATAGCCATAGGCACGGGCGATGCGGTAGTTGCGTGCGGGATAGTCTGGCCGGGCGATGAACACATAAATAACGCCCCAGGTGGTATCAGCATCCTTGATGAAGTTGCGCATCTTTTCCGCAGTGTCCCTGCCCGGATAACTTGCGCAGATCGATTCCAAAAGGACAATTTTTGAGCGCCAGCCAAGCCTTGTGCGCCAGTCGCGCAGCCAGACTAACGAATCTGCGTATTGTTGACTTGTCAAAATGATGTGTTCATATTCACCTGGGTCAAGAAACTGGGAGCCGAAACTTTTTGTTCTTCTGGGCGGTGCAAACCGGTCAACATTTTCAGGGTTCAAAACGAGCATCTTCACCTGGTCGCCAAATATCTTAATCTGCATATCGGTGTAGGCTGGAGTATGGCGTCTGGCTCTCTCATAATTGACCCGGATGGTAATTTCAGTAAGGGAATAGAGCTTGCCCTGAACCGGGTTGTAGCGGACCGGATAAATAAGGAAACTGGCGATTCGGTAACCGGATTTGTTGCCGGTGTGGACGAGAATTGCTGGTTGCCTGGGCCAGAGGGCATCCTGGGCATAAATTTCAGGGTCAGGCGGAACAAAGGGCATCGGTTTATAATCCTTTTTCCAGGGGATGGGGTGCTGAACTGGCAGCAGTTTGTAGGTGCCGGATATTGGCTCTTCCTTGTAGGATGTGATTTCCAGACTGGTGACCTCGGCATCAGCAGGAATTAGCACCTGATAGGGCAGGACCGGCAAATCTGGTTCACCAAGTCTGCCCGGATGGGGTGCGATTCCGAAGTCAACAGTTGTATAGCCGTCCTGAGTTCCCAGCCGGATTGCATCTGCCCGATAATTGAAACTGCGGGTTATGTTACCGGCAAGGCAAACCGAGGCGGCGATTACGAGCGTCAAGACAGTAAGACGCTTCATTTTACCTCCTTTTAGGAACATATTTTTATCTGTGCCTTGATTAATAAGAGGTGCTTTTCTCTTATGGGCACTTGTAAAGTGTATTAGTTTGATAATTAAAGTCAAGTTTATAATGCAATTCAATCTGGAAAACCGGTATCAGGAGATTTGTCAGTGACTTTTCCACCTTTAACTATATTTTTTGCCTCTATCGTCTTGCCCGCGGGAATGGAAAAATCTGAATAAAATTAGCATGGGGGTAATCCCCAGGCTGAAATTGGTTTTTTGATAAGTTGAGAACCTGCGAAATTTAACTCAATTTTACCTTTGGGAATTCGGTGTATTTTTATGTATACTTAGGATTTAGAGATAGTAAACAGGGTTGTTGGCTTGAGAAGGGCTGAATCGGTCTGCCGCATAAATTTGACAGTTCAATTCCAGTTGGCAGAATTAAAGGCTATGTCCAAAATGGAAAGCGTGCGCCGGCTTTTTCCGGTAACCAAAAGGCTGGTGTATTGCAATAATGCCGGCACAGGACCGCTACCGGCAACCGCGGTCAAGGCGATGAACAGTTTCTGCCGGCAGGCAGCAGAAGAGGGTTGTGTGCCTTATACCGAGGCGGAAACGGTAACAGAAGCAGTTAGGGGGCTGGCAGCGAAGCTGATGAAGGTGAAGCCGGAGGAGATTGCCTTTGTGAAAAACACATCCAGCGGGATTATCATTGCCAGCGGTTCAATACCCTGGGAGAGCGATGATAACATGATAATGATGAAGGATGCGTTTCCTGCGAATACCTATCCTTATTACCTGCTGTTGCCCGAGGTGGAGAAGCGGTTTGTTACCGCCACTGAACTTGCTCAGGGTCCGGAGTGTGTTTTTCGGCTGGCTGATAACCGCACCAGGCTGGTTGCAATTGACTGGGTTCATTTTCTTTCAGGGGCAAGGTTTGACATCAAGGAGATTGGCAGGTTCTGCCAAAAAGAGGGCATTTTTTTTATCGTGGATGCAATTCAGGGGCTCGGGGTTGTTGATGAGAACTTCAGTGGTATCGGCGCTGATTTTGTTGTTGCCGGCGGGGGGAAATGGCTCTTGGCACCGCAAGGTATCGGTCTGCTTTATGTAAACCTGAAAAAAGTTGGCCGGCTCAAGCCGTTTAATCTTGGCTGGCTTTCTGCCCACTGGCAGGATTTCAATGATTGTCTGACACCCAGACCTTTGAAGAAAGATGCCAGCCGTTATGAAGAGGGGACAAAGAATTACATCGGCATCTACGGGTTACGCGCCTCGTTGAAACTCTTGATTGATTTCGGCATGGCAGAGGTAACTGTTAGGGTATTTAACCTGACACGGATGCTCAGGGAAAGGCTTCTGGAATTAGGTTGCGAAATAATGACACCGGCAGAGGATGAGAAACGGGCAGGAATTATCACCTGCAGGAAAAAGGGTAAGGATATGCAAGTGGTTTTTCACCGCCTTGAGGAGAAGGGGTTTATTTGCGCGCTGCGGGAGAATTGGCTGCGCATTTCGCCGCATTTCTACAATACCGAGGATGAGATAATAAGGCTGGTTCAGGAAATTAAAATATTGCTGGAGTAATGCTGGCGAGATGAGAAGGTTTCTGGGGTTGGTTGTCGCGGGTCTTTTTATGGTGCCACAGGTGGAAGGTGCTGGTGAAGGGGGTGCAGAGATTATTGATTCAGGTGGCGAGCAGTTTCGGATTGAGGTGCCGGTCGTACCGGCAGAGACAACCAAGAAACGACAGGTTTTGCAAGAGGATGAATCTTCATTTGTCGAAGGGGTTGGTGCCGGTGTGGGTTATATTGCGGTTGAGATTGACAGTGTGCCCGCTGAACTGTTCCTTGACGGTAAAAGGATGCGTTTGGAAAGTCCGGGTGGTGTCTTTTCGGTCCGGCAGGGGAGACATTACCTGAGTCTTTTTGATGTCAAAGATGTCTATGTTACCTATCGGGACGAGACTCCGGAAATTTTCTGGCAGTCAATAATGCCTGAGGGTTCGCCCGCAGGCCGGTTCAGCCTGATGTCCAGTTTTGAGCGCGAGGCGGTACGGATTGGAACCAGATGGGTGCAGGTTGATGCCGATGATACTCTCGAGGTTACCCTTTCCCAAAAGGAGGTAAAAGAGACCTATCGGCGTCATGCCACGACCGCAGCAATCACATTTTTCAGTGTGACCGCAGTTATTGCCGCAGCGATGTTTGGTAGCGTTGCCCTGCTCGGCAGGGATTGAGAGAACTCGAGGAGGAAAAGATGCTTACAGATATGGAGATTGCCCAGAGTATAAAACTGCTGCCTATCTGGGAGGTTGCAAAGGGTCTGGGGATTATTGATATGGATATGATTCTGCCTAACGGCAACTACAAGGCGAAACTTTCGGTCCGGCTCTTAGAGCAGATTAAGGAAAGACCGACCGGTAAACTGATTTTAGTCACCGCCATCACGCCTACCAAGTTTGGTGAGGGCAAGACCACGGTTTCCATCGGTTTGTCAATGGCGCTGAACCGGCTGGGGAAAAAGTCAATTGTGGTTTTACGTCAGCCGTCGCTTGGACCGGTCTTTGGGATCAAGGGTGGTGCGGCAGGTGGCGGTTATTCGCAGGTTCTGCCGATGGAGGATATCAACCTCCACTTTACCGGTGACATCCATGCGGTGACCTCGGCACACAACCTGCTTTCAGCGCTCTTAGACAACTCCATCCATTTCGGCAACCCATTGGGTATTGATGAGCGGGAAATCTTCTTTCCGCGCACGATTGATATGAACGACCGGGTGATGAGGTCAATGGTGGTTGGTCTTGGCGGCAGGGCAAATGGTCCGGCGCGCGAGGACTCTTGTGTAATTACCGCCGCTTCTGAAATAATGGCAATCCTTGGGCTGGCAAAAAACCGGGCAGATTTGAAGCAGCGGCTGGCAAATATCCTGGTGGCGCTCAGTTTTGATGACAAGCCGGTTACCGCCCGGGACCTGGGTGCGACCGGTGCGATGGCTGCACTATTGAAGGATGCGATTAAACCC
>CAZNRV010000140.1:0-1985 GCA_964575495.1 uncultured bacterium | reverse complement strand
CCTTGATGACCGCCAAGACCGGACCAAAAATTTCTTCCTGGGCAATTCGGGCGTTGCGCTTCACATCGGCAAATATGGTCGGCTGGATAAAATAGCCCGTGCGCTCATCACCTTTGCCACCGCAAATTAGCTTACCTTCCTTTTTACCCACCGAAATGTATTCCATGATTTTTTTAAATGCGCTCTGGTTTATCACCGGTCCGAGCCAGTTTTCTGGTTCCTCAACAGGTCCCATCTTAATTTTTTTCACCCGGGCGATGAGCATATCAAGGAACTCATCATAGATTTTGGCATCAAGCACCAGCCGTGAGCAGGCAGAACATTTCTGACCCTGAAAACCGAAAGCAGAAACGGTAACTCCCTCTACCGCACTTGCCAAATCAGCCTCAGAGTCAACGATGATGCAGTCCTTGCCGCCCATTTCAGCAACCACCCGTTTAATCCATATTTGACCCGGTGCGGTTTTGCCCGCACGCTCAATGATGCCCAAGCCAACATCCTTGGAACCGGTAAAGGAGATGAATCTGGTCTGGGGATGCTCAACCAGGTAATTGCCAACAGTTGAACCCGGTCCGGTTATTAGGTTAACCACACCCGAAGGCAAACCCGCCTCCTCTAAGCATTCCATAAACATCGTGGCGATTAAAGGGGAGTCTGATGCTGGTTTCAGGACAACGGTGTTGCCGCTGACAGCAGCAGCAGTGGTCATTCCCGCCATAATTGCACAGGGAAAGTTCCAGGGCGGAAGCACCAGACCTGCGCCTAAGGGGATATAGCGGACCTCTTGAATCTCGCCCGGATATGGTGTTACTCCACAGGGCTGGTCATAGCGAATCGCCTCACGCGCATAGAACTCAAGGAAATCAACCGCCTCAGCAAAATCGGCGTCTGCCTCAAGCCAGTTTTTGCCGACCTCAAGCACCATCGCCGCATCAAACTCAAACCGGCGGGAGCGCATAATCCTTGCCGCCCGGAGAAAGATTGATGCCCGCTCAATTGCGGGAACAAAGCGCCACTCCTCAAATGCTGCCCAGGCGGATTTCAGTGCAGCTTCTGCCTCTTTGATTGTTGCCTGTTGAAATGTGCCTACCGGGCTTTTGTCCGAAGGGTTATGGCTAAAAAACTTCTGTTTGGTCTTAACGCGCTTACCGCCAATGAACAGGTCATACTCTTTATGCGCCTTTGATTTCAGGTCAAAAAGCGTTGTTTTCAGTTTCTGCCCGTTTTCAGGCTTTAGAAAGTCCAGGTAAGTCTCATTAGCAAATTTTGGTAGCATAATATCTCCTGTTTTATAAATTTTTCACCTCTTAACTTTATTTTTAAGCAAAATTTATTAACCTTGGTGCTGGTTCCATCCTTATTTGAAGGATAACCAGATTGAGGCTAAAAGTCAAATTCTGTCAATTTATTATCGGAGTCCCACCCTGTGATTCCCAGCTCTTCTCTTTGTCGTTGCGAGCGTAACCGCTTTGCCCTCGCAATGACAATCCCTGCCAACCGTCATTCCGAGCCCGTCTCCCCTCCCAGTCATTCCGAGCCCAAAGGGCGAAGGAATCTCTTGCGTCAGATTGCCACCCGCCTTCGGAGAGTTCTATGTTCTCAGTTCCAAGTCCCCAGTCCTTCGAACCACGAACCAAGAACTACGAACCCAACTTGGTCGCTCGCAATGACCGTCCCTTCTTCGTCATTCCGAGCCCGAAGGGCGAAGGAATCTCCTCGCTTTGAGATTGCTTCGTCGCTATCGCTCCTCGCAATGACGGGAGCGCCAGGTTTCCACCCTCCCTTCGGACAGTCCTATGTTCTTAGTTGCAAGTAGTGCCTTCAGCACCTGCCAGGGCAGTTCCCAGTTCACAGAACCACGAACCAAGAACTACGAACCATATCAGATTAAAAATACTAAATCCCAATATCTAAATCCCAAACAATTCCTAATATCTAAATTCGCATAGCCGTTTGCCCAGTTGATGAGGAGAGTCAGGTCTAAG
>CAZNRV010000139.1:0-2870 GCA_964575495.1 uncultured bacterium | reverse complement strand
CACCATAGCCGGTATATCTTCTCTGCCACAACTCGGTGCCATCAAGGGCATATTTTATTATCACCCAGTCAAAATTGGTTGCCGGACCCGGGCGCTCAGCAGTTGCTCCGGCAACATAGCAGTTGCCATCACGGTCAATTGCAAGAGTCTGACCTCTGTCAGCACCGGGTCCATCATAAACCCTGACCCATTGCTCTTCACCGTCAGTAGAGTATTTCACAGTGGCAATGGCATCGAAAGATGAGCAGCCAAGTGAGCCGGTTACATAGACAGCACCTCCTGGTGTAACCGCCAGTTTGTTGGCGTATCCTTGAAGATTCTCACCCCGGCGCCATAAAAGGTCACCATCAGGTGAATATTTCATAACGAGATAACTTGGTCCTCTATCATCCCCGGCTACATAGACATTTCCTGCTGTGTCAAGTCCAATGCTGAAAGTCCACCAGCCGATTGAATCAACCCTCACCCAGGTAACATCGCCCAAACTGGTGTATTTTACAGTAATGGCATATTGCTCAATTGGGTTCAACGAGTCAAGTATATGACCGGTTACATAAACATTGCCCTCCCGGTCAGCACAGATGTCGCTTCCCCAACTCCCATAGGTCCTGACCCAAGCAACATCGCCATTAGACTTGTATTTTATTGTATTACATTTGTTGTATGTTGTTTTTCCTGTTACACAGACATTGCCATTGGAGTCAGTGGCGATTGCCAGACCAAAACCGTAATCAAAGAACCTTACCCATTGCAGGTTGCCATCAGGGTCATATTTGATTGTGCAGTAATTGGGAACGGTATCACCGTTATGGGGAATACTGGCATAACCGGTTACCAGAACATTTCCAAACGGGTCAAGGGTAAGTGCATACGCCTTATCCCACCAGTCTGCCGGTCCATCATAGGTTCTAATCCAGACCTGGGAATAAACAGAACTGAAAAAGGCAAAGGGGAGCAGGAGCACCAGCACAGTTTTGCTGTTCATAGCGCCCTGCCCCCCTTCATTTTAGTTACTCTTGAGCGTAGAACGGCGGAATCGGGTCTGGCGGAGATGTGCGGGTCAGATAGAGGTTATCGGTGTCATAAAGGTGGTTTGGAGAGGAATACTGCATCTCCTTGCTCCACTCGCTGTAATAGGTTGTGTCATTAATCGTCTTAAAGGCATAAAACCGCCACCGGTATTTTGAGTCACAGGGTATGGCATCACCTGGAGGTACCACCGCCGCTCGGGCAAACCGGCAGGTGTTGTAATTGGGTGGATAGTTATTGTTCCCGCCGTTCGGACCAGTAAATCCGGTTATGTAATGGGAAGCAGGTCCGATTGTGGTAATATCATGGATATAAGCCGCAACCGAACACTCAGAAGCATACGAGCTATCACTATTAAAGGTATACAAAAACAGCCCTTCCGGAGTAGGGTAATCATCCGCGAATGCGACACCGATGCCGATAACCGTGGTTGCCAGTATCGCAACCGTGAGTAGTCTTAACATCTTTACTACTTTCACAGCCAGTGTTTTATTCTGACTGCGAGTTAATTATATTCTCTCTCTCTCTCTCTTGTCAAGAAAAACTTTGTCAAGGTTTAATGGCGGTCCTTCTGTAGGGCAAGGGAGTGCCTTCCCACCTGCCAAGGCATTTTTTAACCTTAACCTTAACCTTAACCTTTACCTCTACCTTTACCTTTTGTATATAGATTGCCACGCTCCTGCCTGCGGCAGAACGCTCGCAATGACCTCTCCCTGCCGTCATTCCGAGCGGAGCCGAGTAATTCATTTATCTTCATTATGGCATTTTGGTTTTGCCTGCCGCCCTCCGCTATCCATAAGAAAGCAGTAAGTAGAAGGCGGCAGGCACTAATTTAGGGCAAAAGGATGGTGCGGCTGAGCAGTTGGAAGTCCGGGGTCTGGAGTTTGATGAAGTAGATGCCCTGGGCAAGCCTTTCTGGGTGCCAGCGGAGTTGATGGTTCCCGGCAGGCTGACAGCCTTCAAACAGGGTGGCAACTGTCCTGCCGGTGATGTCAATTGCGGTTATCAGCACCTGGCTGGCAGATGGCAGTTGGTAATGAATTCGGGCAGATTTTGTGAACGGGTTGGGTGAGACATAAAGCCGGGGATGAATCAGGCTGCTGTCCTTCTCTGTGATTTCCAGACGAATGGAGGTGGTGCAAGAACGCATAGGCACCTTCACCCAATTCAACATCCCAAGCGAGTCGGTTTTTAGTAAAAAGGCGGAACTGGTGCCCGGGGAAAAATCTGTAACAAAACCTGTGGCACAAAAACCACCATCTCTTGTTGATACAGCCCGAAGAATGTCCTGCTCTGATATCTGGGGTTCGGGACCAGGAAAAGCCGAATAAATCCGGGTCCAGACCGACTCCACCCGGGAATTGAATTTAACGAGGCAGAGCCGGGTTCCAAACCGGTATAAGTCAGGGGTTTCCATGCCCAGAACCACAAACCCGGTATCTGGTGTTGGTAGGGCAATGCGGGAAAAAACCTCTGCGCATACCCTTCGTTGAACATCAGCATGCCGAATCAGCACCCTTTTTTCAAAGAAGCGTGTCCCGGTTTCAGGATTATGGAGATTAACATAGAGCCAGCAGGAGTCAAGTAAAAAAGACCCAAACCCCGTTACAACAATATTCCCATCTGCTCTGAGAAAGACATACGGAAAGGCACAATCAACATCAAGCGGGGGTTTACCTTCAAAATACCAGATTTGGTTGCCGAGCGAGTCAAACCGTATCAACTCATAGCCAATCCGTTCCTCCTCATTAATTCCAAAAGTCCTATGGTTCACAGCCACACAGCCGCCATCAGACATCAGCAACAGACGCATATAATGTCCCCAGGGATTGCCCCAGGTT
>CAZNRV010000138.1:0-7563 GCA_964575495.1 uncultured bacterium | reverse complement strand
GTTGTAGAACTTTACTATATTAAAAGACTAAGCAGGAGGAAAAATGGAATTTAAGTATCTGAAAACAGAAAAGGCAGAAAACATCTTCTGGGGCAGGTTTAACCGACCGCCCGTTAATGCGCTTAACACCGAGATGGTCCTTGAGATTGAGAGGCTATTTGATTCCCTTGCAATAGATAATAATGTCCGCGTGATTGTGTTGACCGGTGAAGGTAAGGCTTTTGTTGCTGGCGCGGATATTGCGGAGATGTCAAAATTTTCTCCAGTTGAGGCACGCGCCTTTGCCCAGAATGGTCACCGCTCTCTTGCCAAGATTGCCAGTATTGAGAAGGTGGTGATTGCGGCAATCAACGGCTTTGCCTTAGGTGGTGGCTGCGAAATTGCCCTTGCCTGCGACATCAGGGTAATTGCCGAAGGTGCCAGGATTGGTCAGCCCGAGGTGAATTTAGGGCTCTTGCCCGGATTTGGCGGAACCCAGCGCCTGGCAAGGCTTGTCGGACCGGGAATCGCCAAGGAGTTAATCTTCACCGGTGAGAATATTGATGCGGCTGAAGCATTCCGCATCGGTCTTGTCAACAAGGTTGTCAAGCCTGAGGAGCTTATCCCCTATGTTACTGCCCTTGCCACAAAGATTGCCGAAAAGGGTCCGGCTGCGGTTCGGCTTGCCAAGAACTGCATCAACCGCGGGCTTGACATTGACCTGGGAACCGGCTGTGCCTATGAGATTGAGGCATTTGGCTTATGTTTTACCACCGACGAGCCCCAAGAGGGCACAAAGGCATTTTTAGAGAAAAGAAAACCGGATTGGAAAAAAGAAAAGGAGTAAATGATGACGATTGGTAAAGCAAAGGACACATTCATTGTCGGTGCGGCACGCACCGCGGTCGGCAGGTTTTTAGGCGGTCTGGCATCCCTGCGCGCGCCGGAGTTGGGCGCGGTCGCAATTAAGGCGGCAATAGAACGCTCGGGCGTAAAACCGGCTGATGTTACGGGCGTGATTATGGGCAATGTCTGCCCTGCCGGCATCGGTCAGGCACCAGCAAGACAGGCGGCAATCAAGGCTGGTCTTTCACCAGAAATTCCGGCACTGACCGTGAACAAGGTTTGCGGCTCAGGGATGATTGCGATTGCCCTTGCCTGCCAGCAAATCAAGGCGGGCGATGCCCGACTCATGGTTGCCGGCGGTCAGGAGTCAATGTCCAATGTCCCGTATTATCTGAAAAACCTGCGCCTGGGTCAGAAGATGGGCGATGCCCAGCTCCAGGACGGGATGATTTACGACGGCATCTGGGACTATTTCGGTGATGTCCATATGGGTGAACTGGGAGACTTTACCGCAAAAAACTCCGGCATCACCAGAGAAGAACAGGACAAATGGGCTCTGCGCAGCCATCAGAATGCAGTTGTGGCAATCAAGGAGGGTAGGTTCAAAGAGGAGATTGCACAGGTCCTGATTCCCCAGCGCAAGGGCGAACCGGTTGTGTTTGACACCGATGAAGGTCCGCGTGCCGACACCACTCTTGAAAGACTCTCCTCACTGAAACCGGTCTTTACCAAAGATGGCACAGTAACCGCAGGCAACGCATCATCAATCAACGACGGAGCCGCAGCCCTAATCTTGGCAAATGAGGCTTATATCAAAGAGTACAAACTCAAACCATTGGCACGGGTCATCGCCTATGCCACCGGCAGTGTTGAACCGAAGATGCTCTTTTACGCGCCAATCAAGGCGGTCAAGACTTTGCTTTCAATTCAGGGAGTTGATATCAACTACTTTGACCTGATTGAAATCAACGAGGCTTTTGCCGCACAGGTGCTGGCTGATGGCAAGGAACTGGGCTGGGACTGGAACAAAGTCAATGTCAATGGCGGAGCGATTGCTTTGGGTCATCCGATTGGCTGCTCGGGCGCAAGAATCCTTACCACCCTTATCTATGCCCTCAAGGCCCGTAACCTGAAAAAGGGGTTAGCCGCAATCTGCCTTGGTGGTGGTGAGGCGACTGCAATGAGCATTGAACTGGTATAGCGGATAACGGTAAAAAAGCCATTGGTTTTTGAAACTGAGACTGCAGAGGCAACAACCCTGCTGGGTGAGCGGCTAGCAAAATTTTTGAAACCAGGTGCAGTTGTTGCCTTTTACGGTGAATTAGGTTCGGGCAAGACCACAATGATCAAAGGCTTTGCCCGGGGCCTTGGTGTCAAAGACACGGTCAAAAGCCCCTCATTTGTCATCATCACCGAATACGAGGCAAAATTTCCTGTCTATCACATTGACCTTTACCGCATGCGTTCTCCGGAAGAGTTCATTGAAATCGGGCTTGACTCCTATTTACGCGGTGACGGTGTCTCTCTCATTGAATGGGCAGAAAGGGCAGAGAACCTCTTGCCGGAAAAGACAATCCGGATTTACCTCTCGGTTCTGCCCGAAGGCAGGCGCATTGAAATCACGGGCTTAGAACCGGACCTGGTTCAGGAACTCAAGCAGCTCTCTTAAACCGCCCTCAAGGCTGCTCGTCCGTTCTGCAGTAACCACCACTGCCCTTCCACCTTTAAGGCTCACCTCCAGAATTTTTCTTTGCCGGCAGCGCACGCGCACCAAAGCCAGTTTGAAGAGATTTTCCACCACCGGCGGATAAAGACCAAACCGGTCTTTAACTTCTGCCCGCATCTCCTCAAGCTCCTCTTCGCTCTCGACACCTAAAAGCCGCTTGTAGATGGCGATGCGCTGGAAGGAATCGCTGATATACTCCTTGGGGATAAATGCGCTGATGTCAATGTTAAGTTTTGGCTCAACTGGTGCCTCCCCACCTTTAAGACGAAGAATCGCCTCCTTCAGCATCTGGGTGTAGAGATTGAAACCAACTCTGGCGATATGACCGTGCTGCTCAGTTCCCAAAAGATTGCCGATGCCGCGAATCTCCATATCACGCAGAGCCAGCCGATAACCCGCACCAGGTTGCGAATAAGTCAGAAGTGCGGAAAGCCGCTTGCGTGCCTCAGAACCCATCCCCTTCCGGCTGGAGACCAAAAAGAGCGCATAAGCCTGTTCCTGTGAACGTCCGACCCTGCCGCGCAACTGATGCAAATCCGCCAATCCAAATCGCTCTGCCCTGTTGACAATGATGGTGTTGACATTGGGCAGATCCAGACCGGACTCAATTATTGCGGTCGACAAAAGCAACTGATACCTGCCCGCAGCAAAATCAAGATAGATTTCAGCCAGGTGCCAGCTTGCCAGCCGACCGTGCGCAACAACCATCTCCACATCCGGCAGAATCCTCCGCAGCCATTTTTCAACCTGACCCAGACTGGCAATCTCATTATGAACAAAGAAAACCTGACCCCTGCGATTCAACTCCTGATAGATATAACTCTGAATCAGTCCATCATCCCATTCAGCAATCTCGGTCTTGACCTCCTTTCTGCCTGGTGGTGGCGTGTGAATCGGGGAAATGTCCTTAAGACCGGCAAGCGCCATATATAAAGGGTGCGCGGAATTGGAGTTGCGCTCAAATTTAAAACATTGACATCTGCCTTAAGCAGGCGCATCTGCTCCTTCTGGCGAACACCGAACCGCTGCTCCTCATCAATGATCAAGAGTCCCAAGTTTTTGAAAATTATTTTGGGGTCAAGGAGAACATGCGTGCCGATAACGATATCCACCGTGCCGGCGCGCAGACCCGCAATGATTTCCCGCTGTTTTTCCTTCAACACGAACCGTGATAACATCTCAACTCGTAGTGGAAATTTCTCCAGCCGGCGCCTAAAATTGGTATAATGCTGGTAGCAAAGCACGGTTGTTGGCGCCAGCAGCGCTACCTGTCTGCAGTTAACTGCCACCTGAAATGCCGCACGTAGGGCAATCTCGGTCTTGCCAAAACCAACATCCCCGCAAACAAGTCTGTCCATCGGCACACCGCGCACCAGATCCTTATAGACATCCCCAAGCGCCTGCAACTGGTCCTGAGTCTCCTCATACGGAAAAGAAGCCTCAAGCTCTGCGAGCCAGCGCGGTGAAGTGAGCAGTGGCTCTGAACGGGTAATTGCCTTGCGGGCATAAGTTTCAATCAACTCCTGGGCATATTCCGCGCTTGCGCGTGCCGCCTTTGCCTTTGCCCACAGCCATGACCTGCCTCCAAGCCGGTCAAGCCTTGGCGCCTCATCGGAATCCCCGATATACCGGTCAATCAGACCGAGATTTTCTACCGGTACATAGACCCGGTCATTGCCAGCATATTGAATAACCAGATAATCCTTCTCAACCCCGTTATGCTCCAAACGCCTTGTCCCGGCAAATAACCCGATACCATAGTCAATGTGAACAACATAATCTCCCGGACGCAGGGAAATGAGATTGTCTACCGGCACCCCTTTGAACCGGCGTCGTGCCAGCCCCACGGCCGGCGTGCCATAAATCTCCCTTTCGGTCAGGACCACCCAGCGCTGCGCCTCGCTAACAAAGCCGGCACTAAGACTACCAACAACATAATCCGGTTTCTCGCCGAGCAAACTTTCCAATCGTCGCCGGTGATGCTCGGAAACCGCAACAAGAGTATAATTACTCTCCGAACGCTCAATCTCTGCCCGCAGTAATTTGAAGTTTCCGAGATAAGCCGGTGCCGATTGATAATCAAGTTTTATCTCGGGTTCGTCAGCGGCCAGATTGACCCTAAAATCCCCGTAACCTTCATCACCGGAACCGATAAACACCGCCCTTGCCGGCAAAAGCGCTCCTGCCGGGAGCGCACTTGATTCAGGCGGACGCCGGGAAAATACCTTCACCCCATTCACCACCTGCTTTGAACGCTGCGTAAGCGGTTCAAACTCCCGCAGCGAAACAACCACATTATCAACCAACTCGACCCGCACCGGCAACTCATAATTTTCCGAAAAGATGTCAACGATTCCCCCCCTGGTTGTATATTCGCCCGGCTCGGTAACAAGGTCAACCCGCTCATACCCCTCCTCGTCGAGCCAGTTAATCAAACTTTCCATTGCCACTGCTGTTCCTGCGCGCAGGTCGAACTGGACATCCCCCTGCTGCCATTTTCCTGCCGGTGCCTCTAAATCAGTTCTAACAGCAACAATCACCGCCGGGGCATTCTCGATTGCCTTGAGCCGCTCCCAGAAAGCCGGTGACTCCCGCGCAAACAAAATTACCGGGACTTCCTGATAAAGGCTTTTACCATCCTGAAAACAACTGTGTGCCTGCACACTGTCCTCTTGAATTAAAACCACCGGGATTTTCAGACTGGTTGCCAGCCAGCCAGCCAATAATGCCGGCACCGGCGCCGGCAAAAAATTAATGCTGACCGCGCCCGCACGCCTGAGATTGGTTAAAAGAATGTCAAGATTACTGTCAAGAGCAAACCGTCTGCAAATTACATCCATAAAAAGGAAGGGGGCGCTTGCCCCCTTCTGTTTGACAGCTATTTCTTCTTCTTCGCGGTCTTCTTCTTAGCCGTCTTCTTTGCGGTTTTCTTGACACCGCGCTTCATGCATGCCATCGTGCCTCCTTTTTTACGATTAAATATTATGTTTTCCTAACCCTTTGTCAAGAAATAACTTCATAATTCTTCCGGGCTCAATTTTACGATTCCCTTCTCTCCATCAACCCGCGCTTATAAAACCTAACTCAGGAGCCCTTCCCTTTCGGATAGCTAAACATTATTCCCCGATTTAATTCAGACATAATTTTCAACAAAGGGCAAATAATAAATTCCGACGGCAAACCGCAACTGTTCTTTAAGGCTCAACCCCGAATTGAGTTCAAAGACATCCCTAAAACTGATGTAAAACCGGGAGTGGTGGAGGGGACGTGCCCTGCTGATTTCTCTCACATCAAAAAATTACGGAAAACCTGAAACATACTTTAACAACCTCAAACCATTTTCCCTTTAGGACCTTTTTCCTTAAACCAGACTTTGCCTCATTAAAGCAGCCGGCAAATACAATTGCCTAAACACATCCCAACTACCATTTTACACCTGAAACAATTTATTAATTGACACCGTAGTGGAATTGGCTATGATTGTCTACTTAATTGATTAACTATCTCAGGAGGACATAAATGATTAACCTTCGTCGGTCATTTTTGACCATTTTCGCTCTGTTGAGCATAACCTGGGCACAGACCGTGCCTCTTGATGCGCTTTTGCGGGGCGGACGGATTCATTATCTGGGAGGTCGTTATGAGCGGGCACGCGAACAGTTCCAGAAGGCGCTCGACCAATATGGTGCCGCCGCTGATAACCCTACCCTTGCCAATATCCATCTCTGGGTCGGGATGTGCGACGCCCAGTTGAATCGACTACTTCCTGCGGCTGAGCACTTCCTCATCGCCCTTGAGCGCGACTCAACAATTGCTAACGACATCCAGAAAGATGAACAGCAGACCCACTTGGTCTGGACCGCGCTCATCGCTGCCAGCCGGGAAAATCTGAATGCGGGCAATCCCGAAAAGGCGGTGACCTATGCGCGTGTCGCGCTCCTGATTGAACCTGCAAAATCCCAGACCTATGCCTTGATTGCCAACGCCTACAGCACCCTGGGAAAATATGACGAGATGCTGAAAACCGCCCAGGAGATGCTTGCGCTCAACACCGCCAGCGCCGAAGCCTATTCGCTCATCGGGCTTTACTTCCTCCAGAAGCCGGATAGCCTTTTCTCGAAAGAGGCGCGGCGCACCCGCTGGGACTCAACCCGCTACTATTACCAGCAGGCGCTGAACATCTATCAGGCGCGGCTGGACAGCGCGCAGCAGGAACTGACGAACCTGTTAAAAATCAGCGACACTGAGCGGGTGCGCACCATCGCCAGCCAGCTCGTGGAAAAACAGCGCTATGCCCCGCCCGAGGAACTCAAGCGCTACATTGAAAAAGATTTGGGTCAGGCAAAGCAACTGAGCCAGATAGCGCAGGTGACCTCAAAGATGTTTTATGCCTCAAACAATATCAATGTTACCGCTGTGCGGCTCGGAAGTGCACTCCTGCGCGCCTCAGCCGAAACCAAAGGCGACACCTCTAACTCATATCGCGACGCCGCTGAAGCATTTTTCACCCTTGCGCTCAAGCACGACCCTTATGACTGGACGACCCTGTTCAATCTCGGTATCAGCCAGTATCAGGGGAAAAAGGACAGCCTGGCAATGCTCTCTTTCATTAAAGTGATTGAAAACACGGTTGTGCCGGTAAGCCGCCTGCCTGAACCACAGCGCAGTCAGGTGCTTTCATTAATATCCGGGGATAACATCCAGCAGGGCTATCTTGAAATTACCGCTCCGCTCGCCAAGCAGACTGACAGCATCCTCTTCACCCTCGGCTACAAAGGCGGCGGCTTTGTCTATATCTATTTCCCGCATCTGCGTTCTCAACCTGACCTCCCTGCGCTCACCCCTACGGACACCGCGGGTATCCTTCTCTCCAATCAGCATCCCCTTCAGTTAGAGAACCTCTACCTTTTGCTTGGTGTCAGCCAGACCGGTATGGGTCTAACTATGCTTGAAGGTGGCAGAAAGGAACAGGGGAAAAACCTCCTGAAACAGGCGATTGCAAACCTGACGAT
>CAZNRV010000137.1:0-2138 GCA_964575495.1 uncultured bacterium | reverse complement strand
CCAGGGCATCAGCGGAACATTCTTCCTGGTGCCAGAAGAGGCGGTAAATAACCCTCAGGCGACTAAAACACTTGCAGAATATGGCGAGATAGGTCTGCACGGTGTTGCGGTTTACCGTTGGCAGCCTTATGAGGAACAGTTCTCTCGGTTAAAAGAAGGCAAAGAACTGATTGAAGGACTCACCGGCAAAAAGGTCTGGGGTTTCCGCCCGCCCGAAGAACTCTATGACTCCTCAACCGTCAAGGCGTTAATGGATTTGGATTATGAGTATCTCTGTGCCGACGATGTGATGGATCGAGCCTGTCCTACCATCATCAGTCTCCCTTCATCCGGTGAAAAGAGGCTTGTTACCTTTCCTAAGGCAGAAAAGGACGATTATGAGCTCCTGTTAAAGGATAACCTCCGTACTGCCGATGAAATCTTCAACGCCCTGAAAAATCAGTTCTTGCGCATTTATGATGTGCAGGGTGCCTATTTCCTCCTCTACCACAGCCACCTCCTCTGCACCGAAAAGAACATCCCGGCATTAAAGGAGTTTGTTGAATTCTGTAAAAGTAAAAAAGTCTGGTTTGCCACCTGTAAGGAAATAGCCGATTGGTGGCAGGGTTTTGAAAACTTGTCGTTAACCGCACGAACACGGAGTTCCTCAAAAATTGAGGTAAAGGTTACTAACGGCAATAAATTTACAATTGAAAACCTGCAGCTCTTCATCGCCCCTCCTAAACCGGTAAAACAAATTTCTATCAAACCTCAAGGGATTAAGATACCGGAATATGAAATCAAACAGGCTGGTAGGGTCGTGGCTCTTAAAGTAAAGAACCTTGGACCCTATGCCAACCAAACATTCCTTATTGATTACCGATGATAACTTTAAAACCCTTTCCCTTACTTATCGCCAGGTCATTGCGAGCCCCCACGCCTGTGTCAATGCGTTCTACCGGCCCTAATTTCCGTCATTGCGAGCCCGCCGCAGGCGGGCGTGGCAATCTGATGCGTATAGATTGCTTCACTCCGTTCGCAATGACAAAAGGGACACAGGCTCGGAGCAGGCTCCGCAATCCCTTCCATAATTGGAGGCAATAAAAATGGAAGAAAACGAACTACCGAGTATTAAAGGAAGAATCGGCACCTTCGGCAACCTAATTTTAGGACTGCTTTTTCTCATCCTCTGTGTCTACCTTGCATTCCTGCTATTGAAAAACTTCTATGGTGAACTCCAGATGCCCTCAAAGCCCCTTTTGACCGGCCTCGTCGAAGGAAAATCGAAAATCGCAATTCTAAAATCCACCTATACCAAACTCAATATCCCGGAACTTGCTGAATGGCAAAACGCAAACTTAGCCGAGTGGGAAAATTACCTCCGGAATCGCCGCTTGGTTTACAGAGTAATTACCTCCAAAGACTTAGAAACCGGCATCAAGGGCTATAACCTCCTAATTTTACCTTCCGCGTTTTCCCTCAGTGAGAAGGAGAAATCCGCTATTAGAAAGTTCCTAAGCGCTGGTGGTGGTGTCTTGGCGACCGGTGCGCTTGGCGCCAGAAATGAAGAGGGTGAATGGCAAGGGTGGACATTCCTTTCCAGCCTGTTCGGCGTTGAGGTAACCGGCGAAATCGGACAAAAAAACAAAGTGAGCGCATCTTTGACCCTCAAGGCGAACTCGCCTCTGAGCCGTCATATTCCACCAGGATTCAGGCTTGAGGTAACAACCTATGACCGCCCCTTAGTAGTCAAAGCGGTGGAACCGAGAACCTCACCGTTAGGCTACTGGTATGACTTCCGTGCCTTCCCGGATTTACCATTTATGGAAATTGATAAGAACTGCGGACTTGTCTACGGGGAATATCGCCAGGGTAGATTCGTCTGGGTGGGGTTTGAGTTGGGTGCGGTTGTCGGTGCTAAATTTCATCAGGTGGTATGGGATCGGCTTCTATCAAACTCAATATCCTGGTTGAGAAAGGAACCGGTTGCCTGGCTCAACCCCTGGCCCTGTGCTGATAAGGAGGCAAAAGCGGCAGTTGTTTTTGTCTGTGACGCCGAGCACCGCTATCTCCATGCGTTAAACGCATTAAGGGTTTTGAATAACCAGGGCATCAGCGGAACATTCTTCCTGGTGCCAGAAGAGGCGGTAAATAACCCT
>CAZNRV010000136.1:0-1538 GCA_964575495.1 uncultured bacterium | reverse complement strand
GGTGTTGTTGCCGAGGAGATGAGTCCGGCAATGCTAACAGCGTTAGGAATTGAAAACGGGGTGCTGATTGCTGAAGGAGTTGGAGATGGACCAGCGGCAAAAGCAGGTTTACAGATGGGTGATGTGATTGTCGAAATTGATGGTATAAATATTACCAGCCTGCGTGATTTACTGCAGCTGGTTCGTTCCCGTCCAGGGAAAAAGGTAGAACTGATATATTACCGCAGGCAGGAGCGCTATCAGGTAACGGTTGAAATTGGGCGGCGAAAAAGGCGCACTCCGGAGCAGTTTGAGCTGAAACCACCTGCAAGTGAATTCTGGCGCTCATTCAAAGAAACTTGGGAAAAACTGCAACCACAATGGCGTAGGAGTATGGAGATTTACAAAAGGATGCTGGATTCGCTTCAGCAACAACTTGAAGAGACAAGAAAGGAACTGAGAGACCTGCAGAGACGCCTCAAGGAAGAGAGCCGTTAAATTATTAGCGGTGCAAACGCGGGCTCCAGGTGGGTGAGAAGGCGCCACCAATATTCGTTATTTGGCGCTGGTTTGAACCATTCCAGTCCATAGTGTAAATTTCCCAGACGCCGGTGCGATTAGAGGCAAAGGCGATGTGCAAGCCATCAGGTGACCAGACTGGGTCTTCGTTGTTCCCCTCATTGGTAAGTCTGGTATAGGTGTCACCGAAGATATTTGTCAGGCATATCTGATTGGAACCATCAGGCTGGCGCTGGACAAAGGCAATCAAGTCTCCTTTTGGAGACCAGGCAGGGCTGGTATTGTATGGGCCTGCAAATGTCAATCGGCGGAGGTCAGTGCCATCGGCGTTAATACAATAGATTTGAGGTGTGCCGGTGCGGTCAGAAACAAAGGCAAGCTGTTTGCCATTAGGTGACCAGGTTGGTGAAATTTCAATCGCCCGGCTATCGGTCAATCGGCGCAAATTCCTGCCGTTGATATCTGCGAGGTAAATTTCGGAGTTGCCTTCAAAGGAGAGGGAAAGGGCGATGGTTTTGCCATCAGGAGAGAATGCCGGTGCGGTGTTCAAGCCAGGACGTTCAGAAATTGGACTAACTTTTCTGGTGTTGGGGTCAAGATAATAACAGTTAAGCGAACTGGACCCGTAAGAGCAGAAGGCGATGCGGTTGCCATCCGGAGACCAGTCCGGAAAAAGTTTCAGCCCGCCCGAGGTTGTCAGCTGTTCATAATTGGCACCGTCATAATCAACTACCGCGAGTTCTTTATGCCCATGACCACGACTGCAGGAAAAGGCAATTCGGGTGCAACTGACACCATCTTCACCGGTTAAAAGTTTTATCACATCGTCAGCCATCAGATGCGCAAGCCAGCGATATTCTGGTTTCAGGATATAGTTTTTTGAGGCAATCAGGCGCGAACTTCCGAGGTCGTAAAGCCTGAGGTTCAACTGACTACCGCCTTTGCGGGAAACAAAGTCAGCGCATACCAGGACCTGTGCACCAGTGGTTGCCCAGCCCTTCAGGTCGGGTTTCTTCGGGTCAGTGGAAAAGTTATAGACC
>CAZNRV010000135.1:0-4758 GCA_964575495.1 uncultured bacterium | reverse complement strand
ACTATGATGCCAATGTCTGCGACACCTTTGACCTTATCCTTCAGTATTACACAACCAGACCGACAATGCCACCAAGAGGCAGATGAGCACAAGACGGACTCAGGCGGGCGAACGCCCGCCTGAGTGAAAGGAGGAATTTGATGAACACTATTCTGTTTTTGGCAATTGTTATCACCCAGTTAAGGCCGTCATTTCACCCGGATGTATTCTGGTATCCTGAGACCTGCCTTGCACCCGAGAACAATAAAACGAGCTTCTGGCAAGGCGCCTCGTGTTCTAAGAATCTGGTGCCGACCCCTGATGGTGAACTGCATTTAGTTTATTACTCCTGGCGTCCAAACCCACAGCGATACCAGATTTATTACAAGCGGTGTATTCCGTATCTTGGCTGGCGCAATGACACCTGTATCAGCGGAGACTTGGTCAACACCGAGCGGGTCTATGAGCCGGCAATCGCCTGCGACTCTCAGGGCAACCTCCATATTGTCTGGAATCAGTATATGGGCTATAACATCTGGTATAAGACGCGCCGGGCTGATGGTGTCTGGGACAGTGTCTCCACCCAGATTGGTGTTGGCTCGGTAACCCAGCCACGAGAGGCTCCAAATGTTGCCTGCACACCTGATGGTCATATCCATGTGGTTTGGCAGGAGTGGTATCCATTATACGGAGCGTGGATAGTCTATCGGGAAAAGGTTGGCAATGAGTGGGGACCCACATTTCACATTGACAGCGTTGACTCAGGCAAATACATATCCTTTCCAGATATTGCCTGTGGACCTGATAACAGCGTCTATGTCCTATATAACAAAGGTGAGAGGCCAGCCTCACCGATGAGAAATTATTGCCGTATTCGGCAGGGAGGGGTCTGGGGCCAACCGGAACTAATTATACTAAACCCTGAGTTCACTTACAGTGCTTCGGGTCATATAGCGGTCTCACCGGTTACTGGTGAGCCCCATGTCTGCTTGTTGAATTGGAATCACCGAGTAGCCGATAGTACTATCATTTATCACACCTGGCGGTCAGGTGGGGTATGGCTTGCCCCGGATACCCTGTTCCGAGCGGTTGAGCCATTATATATTGGTGTTGCCTCTTTTACCATAACTCCGGATGGGTTTGGTCACCTTCTCTGGTGGTTTTGTTACGCACCATCTTATAACCCATGGCTGCAGCACTCTGAGCAGATTGGTGAGCGGGAATGGACCCCTGGTGAAACCCTGTGGATTCCGCCTGCCGATACAATCCGCGCTTATAACGCTGATATCTGTTCAGGAGGGGGTGCCCACAGCAACAATCTCTATCTAATCTGGGATGTGTTTCCAGGGGTATATTTCAAATATGGTGTGGTGGTGCCTTCTGAAATACACGGGGAAAAGGCACCGGCAGGAAAGCCCCTGGAGTCCAGGTTGTTTCTCAAGGGCAGGGATATTTTGTATTCCGTATCCCAGGCAGGCTTTGTCCGTCTCAGCCTATTTGATGTCGCTGGCAGAATGCTAAAAAAACTGGATGCGGGTGAGAGAAAACCAGGCACCTACACATCAAGTATTCCTGAAGGGGTTCCGGCAGGGGTTTACTTTGTCCGGCTGGATACAACAGTAGATGGCGGAAGCACAGCAAAGGCAGTGATACTGAAATAATTATGACTTGGTATTACCACACTATACTTTTTGGGGTTACCAGTTCTATAATCAGTCAGGCGAGGTAATTGGTGGCACGTTCTGCACCTCAGGCGAATGTTTGCCTGAGGCGATGTTTAAAGGAAAGATGGAGGCTGATAAGAACAGAACCTGAAAGGAGGTAGAAATGAAAAGGATGCTTTTAGCAATAGTTTTGCTCTTCGGAATGTGCCTCTTGATAACCCAAGCACAGAATGAGGGGTTCTATACCCGCAACTTATGGCAAAGTAGTTTAAGTAAACAGAAGCCTGGTTCCCATATAGAGTGCTGGCGAAGTTCCACACAACACCCAAATCCAGAGACGGTCGCCACAGTTGGTTATAACCCCCCTCATCCAGATAGCACATTCTACCTTCACTGGTGGATAAACGGTGATTCCACTCAGATTGACTACGGCTGGGATTACACATTTATCGGCTGGTATTTTGACAATTCCAGTCCAACCCCAGAGACCATATTTTCAGATTACACAGGCTGGCAAAGATATGACGAAAACAACCCTGGTCCCTGGTTCTATGACCTCATCCTTCAATATGAGACAACGCGGCCAAAGATGCCACCAAGGTAAGAAAATGAGGGCAAAACCGGGGCGGCACCCTGCCGCCCCCGGCTCACCAAAGGAGATGTGATGAAGGGCTGTTTAATCCTGGTTTTTAGCATCGGGCTGTTTATCAGCCGGGTCAAAGCTGCTGATATTTTTTCCCCGGGCATCATTTGGGAGCCTGAAACCGCGCTGACCGTGCCCCCATATTACAATACTCTCGAGTCGAATGGTGACCAGTCCAGGGTGGTGGTTACCAGTGATGGTCAGGTGCATATCACCTGGACATCATTTCGTCCAGCCACACCCCGCGTTCCCCAGATTTATTACAAGCGGTTCATCCCGGGTGTTGGCTGGGGTGAGGACACCTGCATCAGTGCTGACCTGGCAGGAACTGTTCAATGTGAACTGCCGGCAATCGCCTGTGACTCCCAGGACAACCTGCATCTTGTCTGGGCAGAATACAGGGCTATTTGGAACATCTGGTACAAAATGCGCAGTTCTTTTGGGGTGTGGGACAGTGTCTCAAGTTCAATTTCACCGGGCTATGCCCACAAGTTTGACCCGGTAATTGCCTGTTCACCAAATGGCAATGTCCATGTGGCATGGAAGGAATACGACGGGACCAAACGGCTGGTTTATCGGGAGAAGATTGGTGATGTTTGGGGTCCAACCTTCACGGTAGAAAGCCTGCTTCCGCACTATCGTGGAATTTACTATATAAGTATTGCCCCAGGACCTGACAACAGCATCCACTTTTCCTGGCATATAGAGACCGACAGCGCACCGCCACGGGTCTTTTACCTTTACCGGTGTCGTAACTCTGAAGGGATATGGAGTGAACCAGAGACCATTCCTTTTGCCTATTCGATGGTGGTTAATCCATATACCGGTGAGCCCCATATCTTTAGCGGCACCACTATTATTCGCCATGCCTATAAATCTGGTAGGCTATGGGCCATTGAAGCGGTAACCAACCCAATTCCGGATTGTTGGCAATATTTCCCAGATTGTGTATTTACACCCGATACTGTGCTGCATGTCGTTTGGTCTAATCGGTGGTACTTATCCGGTGTCTACTATCACCAGTTACGGCACACAAGCAAAAGACCGGGTGGTCAATGGGACACGATTGATATTGTTACACCAGACTCCACTAAAGACCGTTATTTGTCCTATCCTTCGCTTGCTAACGGGGGTAGAAGCCTTTTTGACCATCATCTGTATCTGGTGTATGATATCTCTGACTCAAATCAGGTTCCCCAGGTTTACTTTGTCCATGGGCAGCCGATGCCGTCCGGAATTAGATGGGAAAAGGGAATATTACCAGAAGTGCGGACCGGCTCCAATCTGTTTGTGAGAGGAACGCGGATTGGTTATGAGGTAGCGCAGACTGGCTTGGTCCGACTGGCGGCGTATTCAGCCTTGGGCAGGCGGGTGCGGGTAATAACCCAAGGCAGGCAGGAAAAGGGCAGATATTGTGTGGTCTGGGATGGCAGAGATGAAAAAGGAAAACCTGAACCGGCTGGTGTGTATTACTGCCGGCTGGAAACTGCGGATAAATGCGTTACGGCAAAGATGCTACTGATAAGATAAGAGGAACAGGCACCGGGCAAGTGCAATAGCGAAGAGCTTTATTTAATACCGGGTCTAAAAACTGTCGGTCGCATCCGAAATCCGGACATTGTCACAGAGCAGCCAGGTGGGAACCGCCATCGCATCAGGTGCCCGGCGCTGGGCAGAGAAATGGCGTGGGGTTGTGCCTAAGTCGGTTCGTAGTTTGACAAAACTGCCGAGTTGGGTATTGTTAATTAATAAAGACTATGTCAAATCAACGAAAAATTCCTGAGATTGCCCCTCCTTAGGGAGGTAAGAAAGATGAGCATCACGGTTGGGCTCGTAAAGGACAAAAGGGACTGGCAGGATTTTCTCAAACTGCCCTGGCAAATCTATCAGGGCAATCCGAACTGGGTGCCGCCGTTATTGTCCGAGGTAAAGGAAACGCTTGACACCAGGAAAAACCCGTTCTGGGAACACGCCCGGCGTGAACTGTTTTTAGCCCGAAAGGATGGCAAGCCCGCTGGCAGAATCGTGGCAATCGTTGATGACAATCACAACCGCTTTCACCAGGACGAGACCGGCTTTTTCGGGTTCTTTGAATGCATTGAAGATTATGATGTGGCAAAAATGCTCTGGGACGAAGCGAAAAAATGGCTCCAGAGCCAGGGTATGAAACTGATGCGTGGTCCGGTCAATCCGAGTATGAATGATGAATGTGCCTTTCTTCTGGATGGTTTTAATTTGCCGCCGACGATAATGATGCCCTATACCCAGCCCTATTATCTTGAATTCGCTGAAAGATACGGATTTAAAAAGGCAAAAGACCTTTACGCCCTTTTGAAAATGGCGAAAGATGGCATACCGGAGCGGATTGAACGGATGGTCACCGCGATTAAGAAAAAGACCAGTGTTACCATTCGCCCCTTTAATATGAAGCATTATGAGCAGGACATCCAGCACCTGAAGGATATTTACAAC
>CAZNRV010000134.1:0-2176 GCA_964575495.1 uncultured bacterium | reverse complement strand
CGGCGGGTGGCAGCGGTCTGAGCCTCAAACTTCAACCCTTCCCGTTCCCACTCCTCTTTTGCCCGCTCTTCTGCTTGGCGTTGGGCTTCCTCGGCCCGCTTTTTTGCCTCAGCAACGAGTGCCGCTGCGTCTGCCTCCCGCGCGGCTAAAAATTTGCGCGCAGCGCGCCGGCTTGCCGCGATTCCAATCCAAAACCCCAAAATACCCAAAACCATCATTATTACGATGGCAATAACAAAATACACGATGTTCCAGTCCACCATATTGCCTCCTTTACAAAATAAAACCCTGCAGTTGTCGTGTAGTGCAGTCTCTGAACCCGTATGTTAGGTGGAAGCCTCAGAACGGCTTCGCGTCACCCTTTTCGGGCATCACTCCACCGTTCTATAGTGGCCCCCGTTAAACGGGTGTTGGCTCAAGACTTAGCCACTATCACGGACACTGCAGGGAGCCTAAACAACACTTCCCAATTTTTCAATGAGCGCACCAACCCGGCGGCAAATCCACTCGCTCGCTGCCCTACTTTCTTGGAGCGATTCATCAACCAGATTGAGACATGCCAATACCGCGGTTTTGGCGGTAGTCGGTTGATGATACTGGTTGCTAATTTCTCTCATCTTCTGGTCAACAATTTCTGCAACTTTCAAAACATATTCGCCTTCCTGGTCGGCTCTTACATTGTATTCACTGCCAAAGACTTTAACGACAAAATTCTGCATAGGCTCCCATTTAATAAACTTTACAATAGCGCCTCGATTTTGTCAATAATGGAGTTTAACAGCCTGACCGTCTCTGCGCGCAGTTTTTCCTTCTCGGTCAGCTGTTCCTGCAAATGCCGATTTTCTTTTTTGAGCCGACTGATGAGATCAAGCGCCGCATCAATCTTCTTCTCAAGGAGGTTGAACTGCTCGACAAGTGCCTTGTCCGGCTGATAAACCTTCTTCATCTTAGTGTTGAATCAGGCGCAAACCCGGAACCAGCTGAAACCAAGACTCAATTTCTACTGTGGCATTGGCGCTGTTGGCCCGTGTGACTTTAATCAGAGCGTAGTGGTCATCTGCGGTTGTGTAAACGCCGAAAAATGCTGGTAAGACAGTAGGTATTCTGCTAAAGATAAAATAATAAGCGGTATCAATTTTGGGCAGGGGTGCATTTTCATCGATGAGCGGGTCGGTAAAACCGGTCTTGCGCCAGGTGTCTGAGGGCACAACACCAGAAGGGTCTGATGGTCCCATTGTGGGGCTGGCAATGTAATAGGGAAGGTTTGAACCGGTGGTGAAATCGGTGATGTAGAGGTCAATCTTTGATGCATTGGCAGTATCGCGCATCGAGTAACTGCGGGCATAACCCGAGTCAGGGCTCCAGCCGTAGCCAGCGTTGCCGGTGCCGTCGAGTTCGGAGATAATTTTGGCTTCGGTATGAACCGGGATGGTTGTGGCCGTATCCGACTTATACTCCTTGCCGGCAAAGACCGCCACAACCAGATATCTGCCGGTTCTACCGTTAGGGTTGTGGATAAAGGTATTGGCGCTCGTATCGCCCACGATTCCGAAAACCGATTCATTGACCGGGCAGAAATAGATAAGAAAACTGTCAGGCACACCTTCTGCCGGTGTTGTCCAGACAAGTTGAATAGTTGAATCGGTGGCAGCGGCAATCTGCAGGTTTTTGGGCGGACCGCCGATAACACCGCAGCGGGTTAGCAGAAAGCCGGCAGTAGTTACAAGCAAACCAAACAGATAAAAGCCTGTTTTCATTAAGTTCCTCCTGATTTTCACCTAAAACAGGCTAACTATGGAAACGGCTCTTGTCAACTTTGGATAAATGAAAGAGCCCCCGAAAAAACGGGGGCTCGGAAAAGTCGGTCAGGTTTAGTGCTGGATTAAGCGCAGTCCTTTGACCAGCTGGAACCAAGACCAGACTTGAACGGTACCGTTACCGGTATTCTGACTGTCGATCTTAAGGAGTGCATAGTATTCATCCGCCTTTGTATAAACCGCTATGAGGAATGGGGTTTGGTCTATCTCCTGATACTGGGCATACGAAATGTCCGTATGGGCAGGTAACGGTGCATTTTCGTTCGTCAATCCCTTGGCAATGGCGTTCATCCTCCAAGCGGCTTCCGGCACCACACCTGCAGCACCCGGGTCGTCAGCACGGGCAATATCAGGACTAG
>CAZNRV010000133.1:0-18696 GCA_964575495.1 uncultured bacterium | reverse complement strand
TGGTAAGGGTTCCCATTTCCGGACACGCAGAGATAGATACTTTCCTGAGACTGGAAGACCAGTGTTACGGCATCCCGTTCCAACTCCAGATTTTCCTCCCGATAGTATGCCAGTTTGTGGCTATTGTTTGGTCCGGTTGCGAACCGGTTGTCAGTTGAGCAGACCACGCCAAAAAACCAACCGAAGCAGATGGTTGCGGTCAGCATAATCGAGCAGGCAATAACTGCCATTTTCATAACACCTCTTTGTTACCTTTAATTATACGCCCTCAACCAGTTCTGTCAATTGCCGGAGGGGCGTAAAATATTGACTATTTCAAGGAGTTATGCGTTTATTTTGCCGATTTTTTCACGGTTTCTTCACCAGAAAGTGGATATTGTGTTTACAAAGGATTAGCGGTGATGGATGCGGTTCATTGCCGATGCGTGTTCCTGCGGGGTCTTAGAGAAGATGTGGGAGCCGTCGCCTTTGGCGACAAAGAAGAGGTAGTCGTGCTGTGCCGGGAAGAGGACTGCTCTGAGCGCAGTTCTGCCGGGGTTGCAGATTGGTGCGGGCGGGAGTCCGGGATGAAGGTAGGTGTTATAGGGAGAGGGGGTTTTCAGGTCGTCAAGGCTCAACCGTTCTTTGTGTTCCGGCAGGATGTATTGAACCGTGGCGCAGGATTGGAGCGGGATGTGGCGGCGCAGGCGATTGAGAAAGACGCCGGCAATGACCGGAAACTCTTCAGGCAGTTGCGCCTCCTTTTCCACAATTGAAGCAAGAATGACCACCTCCGGCTCGGTGAGCGTAGTTCTGCTTTTCCCTTTGACCGTTTCATAGGTAGAATGGAACTGGCGAACCAATCGGCAGATGATCGTTTTCGGGTCCGAGGCAGTCTGAAACTCATAGGTCTCGGGAAAGAGATAACCTTCGGCACTGGCAAAAGGAATGTCAAGGGAACGCAATAGTCCGGTGTCCGAGCCGGCGGCAAAAAATGAATCTTGCTGGCAGATGCCATTTTCGTCAAGGATAAGGGCAACCTGCTCTTTGGTTGCGCCTTCCGGGATGGTGACAAAGAGGAAAGCGGGGATTTCGCGGGTGAGCATTTTGAGCACCAGTTGCGGGTCAGAGTTGGGCACAAACCGGTATCGGCCGGGCTTAATTCGGTGGTCATAGTTATAGAACCAGGCGATAACACGGAAGAGCAGAACCGAGTTGATGATTCCCTTTTCCTTTAAAGTATTGCCAATATCGGTAACAGACATTTTCGGTTTGATCACCACCTCCCTTTTCGGACCGGTATAGTCCGGCGGGAGCTGTTCGGCACAAAAGGTAAAAAGCAGTAACAGGACAAAGAGGGTTTTTCGGCTCATAGTTCTGGAGTGCGAATGTGCTTCTGGGTTCTTTTCAGAAGGGCAAGATAATCTTCAAGGATAATGGTAGCGGCGATGCGGTCAAGCGGTGATTGGGCAGGACCGGAACGGTGCCAGGGTTTGCCGTGGACTTCGGTGTAAATCTTCTGGGCATAGGTGGTGGAAAGACGTTCGTCAAAAAGTTCTACCGGCAAGTGAAGCCGTTTGGCAAGACGGGAGGCAAACAGTCGGATTTTTTCACTTCTGGTGCTGGGTTTGCCTGAAAGGCTTAAGGGAAGACCGATGACAATCAGGTCAACATCGTGCTGTTTGACAAGTTGGCGGACAGCGGCAATGAGTTCTTCATCACTCTGATGATTGATTGTTGTCAGGCTCTGGCTGATGGTCCTGGTTTCATCAGAAATGGCAATGCCGGTTCTTCTTTCACCACAATCAAGGCAGAGAATGCGGGGCATTTAATAGCAAATTTTATAAAAAGATGCAGTGATTGTCCAGCGAGGCTGTCTGTTTTTTGACTTTGCGTGGGGTTCGGATATATTTAGTAACTATGGATGATTTGACAACACCGGCAGGATTTGATGAGTCGCCCTTGCAGAAGGAGGCGCGATTAGAGAAGTTACGGAGACTTAAAGAAGAGGGTGTGCTGCCCTATGCGTATCGTTATCAGTGGACACATTGCACTCAAGAAATTATTGATAGGTTTGAGCAGTTGAGCCAGTCAGGAACCGATGTGAGTGTCTGCGGCAGACTGATGTCAAGACGCAGGCACGGTAAAACTCAGTTCGGTCATATTCAGGATGGTTCAGGGAAGGTGCAGGTCTATTTCCGGCAGGATGCACTGGGTAAGGATGTTTATGAGTGGCTGGAGCTTTTGGACATCGGCGATTTCATCGGGGTGAAGGGCGAGGTTTTCAAGACAAAGACAGGCGAGATTACAGTTAATGTCAAGGAATGGGCGATTTTGAGCAAGGCGCTTTTGCCTTTGCCTGAGAAGTTTCACGGTCTGCGTGATGTTGAGGCAAGGTACCGTCAGCGCTATCTGGATTTGATAATGAATCCGGCAAGTCGGGAGGTCTTTCTCAGACGCTCTCAAATCATCCAACTGGTGCGGCGGTTTCTTGATGAACGGGGTTTTATTGAGGTAGAGACTCCGATTCTGCAGCCGATTTATGGCGGGGCGGCAGCAAGGCCGTTTACCACCTATTATAATGTGCTGGAGCAGGAGATGTTTCTGCGCATTTCGGATGAGCTTTATCTCAAGCGGTTGGTGGTCGGCGGACTGGAAAGGGTTTACGAGATTGGCAAGGATTTTCGCAATGAGGGGCTGGACCGGACCCATAATCCGGAGTTTACCCAGTTGGAACTTTATCAGGCTTATGCTGATTATCAGGATATGATGGTGCTGGTTGAGGAACTGTTCAGGTATTTAAGCCAGGAGTTGTACGGGAAGACCGAGATTGAATTTGGCGGTCAGCGAATTGATTTCGGCAAACCGTGGCAGAAAGTGAAGTTTGTCCCGGCACTCAAAGAAAAGATTGAAGTCGACCCGTTAGAGTTGAGTGATTTGATGCTTTTGAAGGTGGGGGCAAGGTTCGGAGTGGAAATCAAGCCCGGGACGTCAAGGGCAAAAATTTTGGACAAGTTGTTCAGCGAGTTGATTCAGGAGAAAATTGTTGAACCGACATTTGTGATGGACCATCCCAAGGAGACCACGCCCCTGGCAAAGCGGCACCGAAATGACCCGAGGCTGGTGGAGCGTTTTGAGCCGATTGTCGGCGGGATGGAGTTAGGTAATGCCTTCAGTGAGTTGAATGACCCTCTCGAGCAGCGGCTGCGGTTTGAGGAGGCAATGAGGCGGAACGAGGATTTTGCAACCCTGGATGAGGATTACTGTCAAGCACTGGAATACGGACTGCCGCCAACCGGCGGGCTGGGAATCGGGATTGACCGGCTGGTGATGCTTTTTGCCAATCAGGATTCAATCCGGGATGTGATTCTATTCCCGCAGCTCAAAAAGGAAAAGGGATAAAAAAGAATGACCAATCGCGGATATGGGTTTTGAGTTTTTCGTTGCGGGCAGATATCTAAAAGGGAGGGGGCGCCGAGTCCTTTCAGGCCCAAGTGCAATTGCGATGGGTGGAGTTTTTGTTGGTGTGGCAGCAATCATCATCGTTCTTTCGGTTGAGAACGGATTTCATAAGGAGTTGCGCGACCGGATTCTGGGCGCTTCGCCACATATTACCGTTTCCCAGTTCGGATACAAGCCTGTTGAGTATCAGGGTGAGCGGGATTCGATTGTTGATAAAATCAGACGGGTGCCGGGTGTAGTGCAGGTGGCGCCATTTATCTATTCCAAGATTCTGATGCGGGCGGGCGCTTTGGTTGAAGGTGGAGTTGTCAAGGGTGTTGACCCAAACCTTGAGGGCGAGTTGACCGATATTAAGAAGAGTGTGCTGTACGGTTCTTTCTCCTTTGATTCGTCCGGGGTGGTGATTGGCTGCGAACTGGCAAGGAATTTAGGGCTTTTTGTCGGCGACCAGATAGTGCTTTTTTCGCCCTTTGCCGGCACCACAACCCCGGTTGGATACCTGCCCAGGACCAAGACCTTCCGGGTGAACGGCATCTTTGATGCGGGAATGTATGAGTACAACGCCAGTTTTGTGTTCGTGAGCCTTTCTGACCTGCAGAGTTTTTTGGGGATGCCGGGCAAGGTCAACGGGTTTGAGGTAAAATGCGCTGACCCGCTTAATGCGAGCCAGCTCGCCCGGCGGATTGCGATTGAATTGGGCATGCCATTTCGCGCGATCGACTGGGTTGTCCAGAATAAGAACCTGTTTACCGCACTGCGCCTGGAAAAGGTGGTGACCTTTATCGTGCTGGTGCTGATTGTCTTGGTGGCGGCGTTTAATATTGTGGGAATGCTGACGATGATGGTGTTGCGCAAGACCAGGGAGATTGGCATTTTGAAGACAATCGGTGCGAAGTCAAAGAGCATTACCCGGGTTTTTATGTTCGTAGGGCTACTGATAGGTGGAATTGGAACAGTGACAGGGGCAGTTTTCGGGTTTATGGTTTCATTCCTTTTGAACCGTTACCGGTTTGTGAGCCTGCCCGGTGATGTTTACTTTATCAAGAACCTGCCGGTCGAGATGCAATGGCAGGACTTTCTCGTTGTCTGCGCCTCGGCCCTGGTTATTACCTTTGTCGCCACATTATATCCTGCGTGGCGCGCGGCTAAACTGCAGCCGGTGGAGGCGATTCGCTATGAGTGATGCGGTACTGGTGGCTGAGGATGTCTGGCGTTCATTTCAGACCGGACCGGAAAAACTGAAGGTGTTAAAAGGGGTAAATCTCACGGTAAGCAAAGGGGAACTGGTGGCGATTGTTGGACCGTCAGGTTCTGGAAAGTCAACTCTCTTGCATATCTTGGGTGGACTGGACCGACCAGATAAGGGCAGGGTTATTCTTGATTCCTGGGACATCTTCAGTTATCCTGAATATAGATTGCCGGAACTGCGTAATCAGAAGGTGGGTTTTGTATTTCAGTTTCACCACCTGCTGAGCGAGTTCACGGTATTGGAAAATGTGGGAGTGCCATTATTGATTGCCGGTATGGAAAAGAGTAAGGCGTTTGCCCGTGCTGAAGAGGTTTTAGCCGAGGTTGGTTTTACTTCCCGGCTGAGACATAAGCCGGCAGAACTCTCAGGCGGGGAAAGGGCGCTGGTTGCGGTGGCAAGGGCACTGGCAAATTCACCGGCGGTTGTTTTTGCCGATGAGCCGACGGGTAATCTGGATTCAAGGTCAACCGAGGCGCTGATGGCACTCTTGGTAAGGTTAAGCAATGAGAAGGGAAGAACGATTTTAGTGGTGACCCATAACGAGTATGTTGCCAGTAAGGCAGAACGGCGCCTGGTTTTGAGAGACGGGAGATTGGAAAATGAAACGATGTGACCTGTGCGGAAAGAACGAAGCGGTTTTGAAATTGCAGCAGTTGGATAAAGAGGGCAAGGCGACAGAGATTTCCATCTGTGCAGAGTGCGCCAAGAAGAAGGGCTTTACCAGTGTTGAGGATTTAAAAAAGGGTGCGGCAGAATTGTTGGCAGAATTGAAGGCGCGGATTGATGAGAAGGATAAAAAGGTTGTCTGTCCAAAGTGCGGTATGAGTTTTGCTGAATTCAAGCGTGTCGGCAGGCTGGGTTGTGCGGGTTGCTATTCTCAATTTGGCGAGCAGTTGCAACCTTTAATCAGACGGCTGCATGGTTCGGTTCAGCACATTGGTAAATCTCCGCACCAGGGGAAGAAAAAGGCGCAGGAGCGTTTGCAGATTCAGCGTTTACGCGCCGAACTGCAGGCGGCGATAAAGGCAGAGGATTATGAGCGGGCAGCAGCCCTGCGCGACCGTTTGAGGCAGGCGGGTGATGAGCCTGGGAACTGAAAAGGTCGGTGCCTGGCTGAGCGGGAGGGGACCGGAATCGGATGTGGTTGTTTCCACCCGTGTGCGCTTTGCCCGCAACCTTCTTGATGTGTCTTTTCCAATAAGGATGAAGCCCGAGGAGCAGGAACTGGTTTTGGAGACGATGCGCTGGGCTTTGACCGAGACCGGTTTTTTGAACAAGGGGCAGTTTTATGAAGGCGGGTTTTTGAATGAACCTGAGGGTATTTATTTTGTGGAAAGGCATCTGGCCTCGCCTGATTTCGTTGCTGCCAAGAACAAAAAGGGGCTTTATGTCTCAGAGGATGAGACCCTGAGCCTGATGATTAATGAGGAGGACCATCTGCGTTTTCAGGGGCTGGCATCAGGGTTTGATTTCGCTACCGCTTTTGGTTTGGCAGGTGAACTGGAGGAAAAACTTGAGAGTCAGGTTGCGTATGCCTTTTCACCGGATTTCGGTTTTCTTACCTCGTGTCCAACAAATGTCGGCACCGGGATGCGGGTTTCGGTTTTCCTGCATCTGCCGGGTCTGGTTTTGACAAGGGAAATTGAGAAGGTGCTGCGCGGTGCTTATTCGGTCGGGCTTTTGGTAAGGGGGATTTATGGGGAAGGCAGTGAAACCAAGGGAAATCTGTTTCAGATTTCCAATCAGAAGACCTTGGGTCAGTCAGAGGCGGAGATAATTGAGGTGATTACGAGCATCTGCCGGCAGATAATTGACTACGAACACAAGGCGCGGGAATACTTGATGCACAATCTGCGGGTTGAGGTTGAGGATAAGGTATTTCGGTCATTGGGGATTCTGCGCGGGGCAAGAATTCTTTCTTCAGCAGAGGCGACCAACCTTTTGGCAACGGTGCGTTTAGGGGTGAGTTTGGGGATTATTAACGAGTTGAAACTGAGTGAGGTTTCCGCACTTTTGATTTTAATCAGACCGGCGAACCTTGAGGCGATTTTGGGTGAAAAACTTGAGCCGGCAGAGCGGGATGAGCGCCGGGCAACATTTATCCGGCAGAAATTGGTGCGTTAGACAATGGGATTGAGTGAAGAAAGACAGGTCAGGCTGAGGCAGTTGCCCCAGGTAGAAAAGGTTGTTAATGACAGGCGACTGAAGCCGTTTTTTGCCGAGCTGCATCCACGCATGGCAAAGCGTGTCATCCGGCAGTATCTTGATGAGGTGCGGGAAAGGATAATGGCTGGTGAAAATGGAGAGTTCAGTATTGATGAGTTGAGGTCAAGGCTTTTGGCAGCGCGCCAGCCCAGTTTGACAAGGGCGATTAACGGGCTGGGGGTTGTTTTGCATACCGGTCTGGGAAGGGCGCCGTTGGCACGGGTGGCACAGCAGGCACTCGTTGATGTGAGTAAGCACTTTTCCTCTCTGGAAATCAATCTCTGGGACGGCAGGCGGGGCAACCGTTATCAGCACATTGAGCCGCTTTTGTGCGAACTGACCGGTGCAGAGGCAGGGATGGTGGTCAACAACAACTGTGCGGCAACGCTCTTGATACTGGCAACGATTGCTAAGGGGAAAGAGGTGGTCGTTTCGCGCGGGCAGTTAATTGAGATTGGCGGTTCTTTCAGGATTCCTGAGGTCATGGTCCAGAGCGGGTGCAAGATGGTGGAGGTGGGCACAACCAACCGCACCCATCTGCGCGATTATGAAAATGCGATAACACCTGAGACCGCAGCGATTCTGCGTGTCCATACCTCCAATTACCGGATTATCGGTTTTACCAAGGAGGTGCCGTTGGACCAACTTGTTGCGCTGGGCAGAAGACATAGAATTCCGGTGATTGATGATTTAGGCTCGGGCGCACTGATTGACCTGTCAAAATATGGTCTGCCAAAGGAGCCGGTGGTGAGCGAGTCCATCGCAACCGGTGCGGATGTTGTCTGCTTTTCCGGGGATAAGCTTATCGGTGCAGGACAGGCGGGTATAATTGTCGGTAGAAAGGATTTGATTAGCCAAATGAAGAAAAACCCATTAACCCGTGCCCTGCGCTGTGATAAACTTACCTATGCGGTTTTGGAACGGACCCTCTTGCTTTTCCTTGATGAAGAGCGGGTGATTAAGGAGCATAGCCTTTTTCAGATTCTCTTGAAGCCTTTGGAACAGATTGCGGATGAGGCAGAGGAGCTGATTAAAGAGGTTAAAGACAAACTGAGCACTCAAGCGGATTTTGTTGTTAGGATGGTCAAGGCTGAGGTGGGAGGTGGTTCATTGGCAACTGAAAGCCTTGGGTCAATCGCGGTGGCGGTCAAGCCGAAACATTTGAGCGTTGATGAACTGTCCAAAAGGATGAGGTTTTTCCGTCCACCGGTATTTGGCAGGGTGGAGAATGATGAGTATCTTTTGGACTTGCGCACCATCCGCAAAGATGAGATTTCCTTTGTTGCGCAGGCTTTGATTGCCGCGCTTGGCTGATTCAAGGCGAACGCGAATTAAAGTTTTCTAACAACCATCTGATTTTTCATCGAAAAAAAGGTAAGTGTATATAAAAATATACTAAACTCAGAGAGGTAGAATTGAGCTATGTTTCGCAATTTCGTATCTTAACCAGAATTCCTTTTTGACAGGGGGGTAATCCCCCTGATACCCAGATAAAAATCTTTAGCGCTGATGGCAGACTGGTTAGGATATTGGTTCAGGAAAAACAGAGTCAGGGAATCTGCACGCTCACCTGGGATGGTAAAGATAAAAACAAAAAGTCTTTGAGCCCAGGTGCCTATTTCATCAACCTCTTCACGGGCAATCACCAGACCACCCGTAAGGTCCTGATTAGCAGATAAACCAAAAGAATTTCCCCAGCAGGTTTAATTGAAGGAATGTACTACTTCAGATAACAGCGTGATTTATTTTTGACATTAATATTTTTTCTGGTATATTTTTAGACCGATTAAATAAAAAATGAGAATATGGAGGTCTAATGGCAGAAGTTCTTGAGGTTCGCTGGCATGGTCGCGGGGGCCAGGGAGCAAAGACCGCAGCGCTTTTGTTCGGCGAGGCGGCTCTTGAGACCGGCAAGTTCATTCAGGCTTTTCCTGAGTATGGACCGGAAAGGATGGGTGCGCCGGTTACCGCTTTTAACCGGCTTAGTGATGAGTTTATCTGGAGCCATTCAGGAATCAAGAACCCTGATATTGTGGTGGTCCTTGACCCTTCGCTGATTGAACCGGCAAAGGTAACAGATGGTTTGAAGCCGGACGGAATTATCCTGGTGAATACCGCTGAAAGCCCTGAGGATTTGCGCAAAAGGCTTGGTCTGCCAGGAACGGTTAAGGTTTATACGGTTGATGCATCGGCAATAGCAATGGCAACAATTGGCAGGGATGTGCCCAATACGCCGATGTTAGGTGCACTGGCAAGGGTGACCGGGGTTTTGAAGCTGGAGCCGATGATTGAGGCGATAAGGTCAAAGCTGAGCGTGAAGTTCCGGGGTAGAGAGAAACTGGTTGAGGATAACCTGAAGAGTATTCGCCGGGCTTATGAAGAGGTGAAGGGTCTATCTTGAAGGGAGTGATAATGGATAAGAAATTGAAGAGCTGGCAGGAGTTGCCCTGTGGTGCGATTATTACTGATATGGGTGCGGTTAAGGGGAACAAGACCGGTGCCTGGCGCAGTATGCGCCCGATTTGGAATAAGGAGAAGTGTCGCCAGTGTCTTGTCTGCTGGATTTACTGCCCTGATAGCGCAATTACTGTTAAAGAGGGCAAGATGGTCGGGATTGATTATACTTATTGCAAGGGGTGCGGGATTTGCGCTCAAGTCTGTCCGGCAAAGGTAATTGATATGGAAAAGGAGCGAAAATGATTCTTGCCAAGACCGGTAATGAGGCGTTTGCCTATGCGATGAAGCAGATCAATCCGGATGTGGTGGCCGCATATCCGATTACGCCTTCAACCGAGATTGTTCAGATTTTTTCCAGTTATGTGAGTGATGGTGAGGTTGATACCGAGTTTGTGGCGGTGGAGAGTGAGCATTCGGCAATGACCGCCTGCATTGGTGCGGCGGCGTGCGGATGTCGGGTGATGACCGCAACCGCATCCCAGGGTCTGGCGCTGATGCATGAGATGCTTTTCGTTGCGGCGGGCTTAAGGCTGCCGATTGTGATGGCGGTTGCCTCCCGTTCACTTTCCTCACCCTTAAACATTCACGGCGACCATTCTGATTCGGTAGCATCCCGGGACTCGGGCTGGATGCAGTTCTTCTGCGAGACGGTGCAGGAGGGTTATGACACGCTGATTCAGGCGGTGAAGATTGCTGAAAGGGCTTATCTGCCAGGGCTGGTGGCGATTGACGGTTTTATCCTCTCCCATTGCCAGGAGCGGATTGAGACATTTACAGATAGGGATGTGCGCGAATTCCTTGGCAAGCCAAAGCCTAACTACAATCTCTTGGACTGGCGCAATCCGATACTAATTGGCCCGGCAACACTACAAGACTATTATTTTGAGTTCAAGCGCAGTGAGATTGAAGGGATGAACCGGACACTGCCGATAATTCAGGAAATTCAGGAGGAGTTCGGAAAAAGATTCGGCAGGAGTTATCCGGTTCTTGAAGAGTACCGGTGTGAAGATGCGGACGCGGTGCTTTTGGTGATGGGCTCGGCATGCGGAACCTGCCGGGTGGCGGTTGACCGGTTGCGGGAGAAGGGCAAGAAGGTGGGGATGGTGAAGCTGCGTGTTTTCCGACCCCTGGCCCATACCCTGCTGAAAAAGATTCTGGGCAGATTCAAGGCGGTAGGGGTGCTTGACCGGGTGGATGCGGTCAACTCCTATGGCGGTCCTTTATTTACCGAGGTTGGTTCAGTTCTCTATGACCTTGCCGAACGTCCAAGGCTCTTTTCCTATGTTTATGGTCTGGGTGGCAGGGAGTTTGCACCTGAGGATGCGATGACGGTTTTCGAGCAGGTGCTTTCCGGCAAAAAGGATGAACTGGTAACCTATATAGGGGTGAGGTGATTATGATAAAACTGCAGGATTTGGCAAAGAACAAAGAGCTTTTTTCATCGGGGCATCGTGCGTGCGCTGGTTGCGGTGAGGCTCTGGCAGTAAGGCAAATTCTCTTAGCTGCTCAGCCCAGACCAGTGGTGACAACAATGGCAACCGGTTGTTTGGAGATTTTCTCTTCTATCTATCCGCACAGCGCCTGGCAGGTGCCGATGATTCACACCGCTTTTGAGACCGCAGCATCGACCGCGGCGGGTGTTGAGGCGGCTTACCGGTTTTATAAAAAGATGGGCAGGATTGAGGATGATATCAGAATCATCGCCTTTGCCGGTGATGGTGGCACATATGACATCGGCTTGCAGGGACTTTCGGGCGCACTTGAACGCCGGCACCGGTTTCTCTATATCTGCACAAACAACGAGGCATATATGAACACCGGGATTCAGCGCTCGTCAGCAACACCCTTAGGTGCGGATACCACCACTTCACCAGCCGGAAAGGTTCTGCCCGGAAAGGGCGAGCATCGCAAAAATATAATGGAGATTGTTATTGCCCATGATGTTGCCTATGCCGGGCAGACAACCGTTTTCTTCTGGCGGGATCTGGCTACTAAGGTGCAGAAGGCGTTAGATGCACCAGGACCGAGTTTTCTCAATGTCCTTGTTCCCTGCCCTTTGGGCTGGCGTCATCAGCCCTCAGACACATTAAAACTGTCCAAGATTGCGGCTGACACCTGTTACTGGCCTTTGTATGAGTTTGAGAATGGCAGATATAAAATCAACTACGAACCGCAGAAGAAACTGCCAATAGAGGAGTTTTTAAAACCGCAAGGCAGATTCCGACATCTCTTTGGGACTGAAGAAGGGGCAAAGGTCATCAGCGAGTTGCAGCGTTTTGTTGATGAGCAGTGGGAGTTGCTGCACAAAAAACAGGCGCTTTTTAGTGGCCCACGTCATTGCGAGGGCGAAGCCCGAAGCAATCCCGTGCATTAGATTGCTTCGCTCCGCTCGCAACTTTGAGGTGAAAAGCCTCAGGTTGCTTTTGCATATCTGTTGCGGACCCTGTGCTACTACTGTGATCAAACGGCTGAAAGATGGTTATGAAATCACAGGATTTTTCTATAATCCGAACATCTTCCCTGAAGAGGAGTACCAGTGCCGGTTGGAGGAAGCTCAAAAAGTAGTCCAGAATTGGAAGATTAACCTTTTGACCAGGGAATACGAGCACAGGGTTTTTCTCAGTGAGGTTAGAGGCTTGGAAAATGAACCCGAAGGTGGCAAAAGGTGCGAGATATGCTTTCGGCTCCGGCTCGAGAAAAGTGCGCTGCAGGCAAAGGAACTCGGTTGCGCGTTGCTGGCATCAACCCTCACAATTGGACCTAATAAAAATGCGGAGGTAATCAACCGGATTGGCAAGGAGGTGTGTGCGCCTTTGGGAATAGATTTTCTTGAGGCAGACTGGAAGAAGAATGATGGTTTCAGGCAGAGTGTGGAACTTTCCCGGAAGTTAGGTCTTTACCGCCAGCATTACTGCGGTTGCGAATTTTCCATTAAATAAAAAGGGGCGGTAACGGCAAAATTCCCGCCCCTTTGCGATTTTCTTTACTTCAAGAGCACCAGTTTTGTTTCGCTCATCTCTGAATTAAACCGGCAGAAGTAAACACCAGGTGCAACCCAAATACCGTTATGGTCTTTGCCATCCCAGAGCCATGAGCCTTTACCCTCAAGTGTGCGGATTAACCTGCCGGCGGCATCATAGATGTTAAGTCGGGTATTGGTCTGGATGCCGGCACTAAGCCTAACAGCACCGGTTGTCGGATTGGGAAATGCGCGCAGGGATGCCTGCAGAATTGACCGGGGTTTTTCTTCAGCGATTGCGGTGGGCGCAACGGTCGTATATTTGATAGCCCGGCAAGGAGAAAGAGGGGCAAACGCACGATGGTAGTTGTTATTAAAGAGACAGAGAATCGCAATTGTCTTTGTCGGGTCCTGGATGCCAATGGTGCTGGAGGCGTAATGATTGGCTGTTAGATACTGGACGATGATGAGGTTATCACCCGTTGGTGTCGATATTGTCTGGTCATAGATGATGATTTGGAACTTTTCCCATTTGTCGCGCGGGCTGTAGTAATGGACTGAATCCCATTCCACAATGAAGCGGTGATTGGCAGCATCGTGATAGTACCAGACACTATTGCCAGCAGGCGGATAGAGGTCATCCCAGTTCAGTGCTATCAATGAAGGCATTGAGTTATTGGGCAGGACGGTATTGCCCATATTGGTTTGGGTGGTGTAGCCGGGTGAAACCCAGCCATTGCTGCAGATGGAAATCTGGTTAAAACTGCTGTCGTAGAACTGCCAGGTGAAAGGCAGGTCAATCTGGACCGTCTGGTCGTCGTAAAGTGAAAGCTGGGTGCCAACGGTGTTTATCTCCATCCAGGAGAAGTTCGGGTGTTCGGAATAAAGGGTGTCAACATCATCATAAGCCCAGTAACGGGGTGGTTCAGCATTGTCAGGAATCGGGTCGGTCTGGGTCAGTTCACCAATCAGAATAGTAAAGTCAATGGTGTCACAGTAATCGGTGCCGGTGATAAACAGGGTAAGTGGAACCCTTGTTTCCTTCGGAATAGAAGGGTCAACAGCAGCAACAAACGGGTTGGTTTCGTTTGCACGGGTAGAGCAGGCAGGGATTGAGCCGTAATTTGCAGTTGAGTCGGTTAAAACGAACCGCGTATCACCGGAACGCAGCAATGCGTTGACATCACCCGCAGTCTGAGTGCCGACATTGCGCAGGGCGACAACCAAGCTCCCAGTTTCGCCCGGGTCGAACTTACCGTTGCCGTTGCCGCCTGGTGGTGAATCCAGAACAGTTGTGGTTCCAAGGACAAGGTAAGGACCGGTGATGTTATTGACAAGCGAGATGTCATCGGCGGAGACCTCCGCCACAGGCGTGCCTCAGCCGCTAAAGGTGTAACTCCAGAGTGCCACCTCCACCTTGGCAACAGAGTCAGGATTGACACCAGGCAGGTTGTCGTTGATTTCTCTCTCAATGTCAAGTTCGTAATCGTTCCAGTCAGGATTGGTGATGCGGTAGAGGTTTAAGGTTGGTGTTGGGGTCCAGTTGGCATAGGTTGAGTAGTAATAACGGGTTTCACCGAGAAGGATATTATTGCTATTGTAGTAGCAGACCTGAAAACAGGCAGCAGGCCAGCAGGTTGAGGAGCCACCGCTTTCCCTGAAATTTGCCGAGAATGAGACTCTCAGGGCAGGACTCAGCACTTCTATCATCTGGCTCAGCCGGGTCCAGCCCGGATTATCATACTGATAAACCCAGGCTTCATAGTCCGGGTCCGGCTGATAGATGGTATCACGAAGAGCCTGATGGGTGCCTGAGCCGCTGTCAGTATAGGTCCAGCCAACTGACAACTCCTGTTCAAAGTCGCCATTGACCAATAGGTTCTGGCTCAGACCTAAACCAACAACCAGCGCCAGCACCAGCAAAGAAACTTTCAGGCACATAAAGCCTCCTTTTGTTTGATAGAATATTTAACAGAGTTTTCTAACGATGTCAAGCCAAAATTGAGGTTTTTAATCCCGGTGATTGGGGTCAAAACCGAGCGGCGCAAATTGATCATTTATGTCCTTCTTAGATAATCAGTCAAACAAGTATAGCCAAGTCCGGTTTCGGTGTCAATGGAGAAAGTAAAGATATGAATTTCTGATTAATAAATTAGGAGACTCAGGCATCATATTTGGCGTTATGTCAAAGAAAGGTCTTCTGTCAAGAAAACTTTACTAATTTTGGGTGTCGTATTGGAGAATGGTTATTGTCAATAGAACAAAGGGGTTTTTTGATTAAAGGTTTTGGGAAAAATGGACAGGGGCTAAGTGTATATAAAAATACACAAAATTCAGATGGGCGAAATTGAGTTAAGTTTCAGGGTTGCGTATGTTAGCCGAAGTTTTGTTTTTGCCGGGGGATTACCCCTAAGTTAAGGTTGATGCCGAGGTTTAGGGTTTAAACCTTGACCTTGTTTTTTGCGAGCGGGAAGAAGGCAGGAGATAAATTGTTGCGTGTGGTTCTGGCTCTTTTTGAGAAAGGGTGTGGGTTTTAAGCCCCTCCACGTCATTGCGAGGGCAAAGCCCGAAGCAATCGTTCTGGCTCTTTTTTAGAAATGGGGCGGGTTTGAGTGATACCAATGTTTGACTTCTGGTTATGGAAAGGTATATTTTAATAAGTGCGTGATGAATCAGTAGTTCCAGTTTATATTGAGGATGAGGTTCGCAGGTCCTTTCTGGACTATGCGATGTCGGTTATCGTTGCCCGGGCCCTGCCTGATGTGCGGGACGGGCTGAAGCCGGTTCAGCGCCGGATTCTCTGGACAATGAATGAGATGGGGCTTTTGCCGAATCGTCCTTTCCGTAAGTCAGCAGCGGTTGTGGGTGATGTTTTGGGCAAGTATCACCCGCATGGTGATGCCGCGGTTTATGATGCGATGGTGCGGATGGCGCAGGAGTTTTCCATGCGTTACCCTTTAGTTCAGGGTCAGGGGAATTTCGGCTCAATTGATGGCGATGCACCGGCGGCGTATCGTTATACCGAGGCAAGGCTGGCTCCTTTGGCCCTGGAACTTTTGCGGGATATTGACAAGGAAACGGTTGAGTTTCAGCCCAATTTTGACGGCAGACTGAATGAGCCCGTGGTTCTGCCCGCAGCATTTCCCAATCTTTTGGCAAACGGGGCAACCGGAATTGCGGTCGGGATGGCGACGAGCATTCCGCCGCACAATTTGGGTGAACTGATTGACGGGCTGGTGGCATTGATTGACAATCCGCAGGTGAGCATCAGCGAACTTATTAAGTGTGTCAGGGGTCCGGATTTTCCGACCGGAGGGAGTATTGTCGGGCTGGAGGGTATCAGGCAGGCTTATGAGACCGGCAGGGGCAGTTTTACTGTCAGGGGCAGGGTTGTTTTTGAGGAGGTGAAGGCGGGCAGGGACCGGCTGGTTATCACCGAGATTCCCTATCAGGTGAACAAGGCGAGTCTGGTTGAGCGGATTGCCGAACTGGTGCGGGAGAAGAAGATTCAGGGTGTGGCGGATTTGCGGGATGAGTCGGATAGGGATGGGATGAGGATTGTCCTGGAGCTGAAAAAGGAGACACCAAAGGAGGTGATTCTGAATCAGCTCTATAAGTGGACGCCCTTAGAGAGCAGTTTTGGCGCAATCCTTTTGGTCTTGGTTAATAATGAGCCGAAGGTGTTGGGTCTGAAAGGAATTTTAGAGAGGTTTCTTGAGTTCAGGCTGGAGACGGTTACAAGAAGGACGAGGTTTGAACTGGCAAAGGCTAGTGACCGGGCGCACATCCTTGAGGGGTTGAAGGTTGCCCTAAGTAATATTGATGCGGTGATTGAGTTAATCAAGAAGTCAAAGGATACCGAGACCGCAAGGCAGGGTTTGATGCAGCGTTTCAAGCTTTCGCAACGTCAGGCAGATGCGATTTTAGAGATGAGGCTGGCTAGGCTGACCGGTCTGGAAAGGGAGAGGATTGATGAGGAATACAGGGGGTTGATAAAGGAGATTGCCCGGTTGAAGAGCCTTTTGGAGTCAAAGAAGCTGATGATGGGTGAAATCAGGAACGAACTTTTGCAATTGAAGAAGCGGTTTGCGGATGAAAGGCGGACCGAGATTCTTCTTGAGGAGCCGAAGGATGTCTCAATTGAAGATTTGATTAAGGAGGAGGATATGGCGGTCACGGTTACACACCGGGGCTATATCAAGCGGATGGCGGTGAGCGTTTACCGCAGGCAGAACCGGGGCGGACAGGGCAGAACCGGTGTGCCGGTTGCAGAGGAGGATTTTGTTGAAGGGCTGTTCATCGCCTCAACCCATGACTATATGATGTTTTTCACTGACAAGGGCAGATGCTACTGGCAGAAGGTTTACGAGATTCCTGAGGGCTCATATGCGTCAAAGGGGCGTTCAATTGCCAACCTGGTGGAGATGGAGAAGGATGAGGTCACCTCTTCCTATGTAGCGGTAAGGGAGTTTGCCAAAGACCGGTTTGTCTTTTTTGTCACGAGGCAGGGGATTGTGAAAAGGACCAGCCTTGAGGCTTTTTCTAATCCCAGACGCAAGGGAATCATCGCAATGACCGTGGATAAGAATGATGACTTGATTGCCACGCTTGTGACTTCAGGCAAGGATGAGATTCTCTTGGTGACGCGAAACGGGATGGGGATAAAGTTCAATGAGGGTGATGTCAGGGTGATGGGCAGAACCGCGGCAGGTGTGCACGGTATCAGGCTGGGCAAGGGTGATGAGGTGATTGGCGCGGTTGTCTGCACTCCGGGAAGTTCGCTTTTGACCGTTTTTGACAACGGGTTTGGGAAGAGGACCGATTTTGAACTGTTTCCAACTCAGCGCCGGGGCGGAAAGGGTGTAATTGCTGCCAAGCCGGTGGAAAAGTCCGGTAAACTTGCCTGCGCTAAGGCGGTGAGCGACTCATCCGAGATTATTATTACATCAAGGCAGGGCGTGGTGATAAGGGTCAAGTGTGCGGATATCCGCAAGTGCGGCCGGGCAACAACTGGTGTCAAGGTAATGGCGGTAGAAAAGGGCGATGCGGTGGTTGATGTTGCCCTGATTGAGGAAGAGGCTCCGGCTTAGGCTTCCTTACTCTTGTCATTGCGACCATCACTCTCGCACAAATTGGGCGTTCCGGAAGCAAACCTGAAGGTTTGCCCTACATTATCCGGTGAGGAATGTGGGAGCGACTTCTAAGTCGCGATACTGTCTTCGCGACCACGGATTCGCCGTTAGGAAACAGCTTCTGCATTGTCCGGTGTAGGGCGAGTTTTTAGCCTTGCGTTTCGTAGCATCCTTTCGGCTACGCTCAAGGCAGGTCCTTTCGGCGTCGGTTGCTCTTTTGCCTATAGATTTTTAGTTGCCGCTGTCCTTCTGCCCTTAATCATTAGTTACCACTCGCCCTTTCACCCTCACCTTCCCCTCAACAGAAGTGATGAAGGGAGAAAGTAGACTAGACCGTGGTCTACCCTAACAATACAGGAAAACCCCAGGGGGTTGTCCCTACATCATCCCTTAATCTCTCCATCCCTCATTCCTTATTCGTATCGCAAAGCATCAATTGGATTGAGGTTTGCCGCCTTACGCGCCGGGTAGAATCCAAAGAATATTCCAACGGCGCCGGCAAAGGCAAACGCTATCAATGCTATGAGGGGTTGGATTACCGTAGTGACTTTGAAAGTGGTATTAAGAATGACCGCCATTAATATTGCAACGACAACCCCGATAAACCCGCCGGATAGACTCAAAAGCACCGATTCAATGAGAAACTGAGCCATAATATCTCCGCTGCGTGCTCCGACCGCCAGCCGAATACCGATTTCCCGTGTCCGTTCGGTTACCGACACAAGCATAATGTTCATTATTCCGATGCCGCCGACAATCAACGATACGCAGGCGATAGCCCCAAGTAAAAGCGTCATCGTGCGCGAGGTGGCGGATGCCCGTTCAATGATTTCTGCCTGGGTGTGGATTTCAAAGTCATCGTCCGTGCCTTCGGGTAACCGGTGGCTGGTCCGCATAAGGGCGGTGATTTCTTCAACCGCAGAATCGATTTTATCGGCTGAAGTTGCGCTTGCCATAATCATATCAATCCGCTGTCCACCACGCAGCCGATTCAATACACTCAAAGCCGGCGCCAGAATAATATCATCCTGGTCCTGCCCGCCTGCTGCTCCCCCTCCTTTTTCACGGAGCACGCCGATAACGGTAAATGGCTGAACACCGATTCTAATTTGCTGACCTACCGGGTCCTCTCCCGGGAATAGTTCTTTCGCCACGGTTTTGCCCAAAACCGCTACTTTGGCGACAGACTTTGCCTCCTGTTCGCTGAAGAAATTGCCACTTTCCAGTTGCCACTCACGGATGTCTAAGTACTG
>CAZNRV010000132.1:0-13593 GCA_964575495.1 uncultured bacterium | reverse complement strand
CCAGGGCATCAGCGGAACATTCTTCCTGGTGCCAGAAGAGGCGGTAAATAACCCTCAGGCGACTAAAACACTTGCAGAATATGGCGAGATAGGTCTGCACGGTGTTGCGGTTTACCGTTGGCAGCCTTATGAGGAACAGTTTACACGATTAAAAAAGGGCAAAGAACTGATTGAAGACCTCACCGGCAAAAAGGTCTGGGGTTTCCGCCCGCCCGAAGAACTCTATGACTCCTCAACAATTAAAGCACTTATGGAATTAGGATTCGACTATATTTGTGCGGACAGTTTGCAAGACCGGACTTGCCCATCGCTAATCGGCATCAGAAAAAAAACGCTCCTCACCCTTCCCAAGGCGGAAAGGGGGGATTATGAACTTCTGATTAAAGATAGCCTGCGTGACACCATGGAAATCTTCAATGCTTTGCAAAACGACTTCTTGCGCATTTATGATGTGCAGGGTGCCTATTTCCTCCTCTACCACAGCCACCTCCTCTGCACCGAAAAGAACATCCCGGCACTGAAGCGGTTCGTTGAATTCTGTAAAGGCAAAAGTGTCTGGTTTGCTACCTGTAAGGAAATTGCCGACTGGTGGCAGGGTTTTGACAATGTTTTTGTAAACGCGAAAAGACGCGGCCGCTCAAGGATTGTGCTTAATATCTCAAACAATAGTTCTATAATGGTTAAAGACATAAGGCTCTTTATCGCTCCACCTCAGCCGGTTCGAACCGTTTCTATCAAAGCTGAACTGGTAGGAGTCAAGATACCACAATACGAACTCAGCGATGATGGAAAGGTTGTCGTGCTCAAAATTAACAGCCTTAAGCCTCACAGCAACCAAACTTACTTTATTGATTGCCAATAAGCTATCGAGAATAAAACATTGCTTTTTGATTTTAAAATTGCGCTTGGCGAACACCAATTGCTCGCACCCTATCTCAAATATGCCAATAACGACCTGCGCAACCGTAATTTTTCCTCTGTTAGGTTCGTCGAGATGCTTTCCTGCTGCTATTATCACCCCTGAGAAATCGCTTCGTTCTCCCTACCCAAACAATATCTAAAATCTCAAGCCGACATTTTCCCGGATATTCCTTACGGTCTGAACTTTCTTGACAGGGGTTATATATACTTATATAATATAAAATGATAACTACTCATATAAGGGCAAGGAAAATGTCAGGACCTAAGGACTGGCGTTGTGTTTGATTGATATTGGGAGATTATGCCTCTACTTAAGCTTTTCTGCTTCGGCGGCCTGAAGATATACAAAGATAACGAGCCGATAACTACCCTTCTTAAAAAGACCCAGGCATTTTTAACCTATCTGGCGGTTGAGAAAAAGACGAGTTTCCCCCGAGACAAACTTTGTGCCCTGTTCTGGCCGGAGAGCGGCGAAACCCAGGCGAAATACAATCTGAGATATACCCTCTGGGTTCTCCGAACTGGCTTGGGTTTTCCCGAGGAACCGATGTATGACTTTGTCCTCACCTTTCGCGACGAGTGCAAATTTAACCCCAATTCCAATTACTGGTTAGACACCGAGGAATTCGAAAAGAAGATAATCCTTGCCAGGAATCTGGAGTTGATGACTCGGAGAGAATTGGATATTTAACCGAGGCGGTAAATCTCTATCAAGGTGATTTTCTGGACGGATTTTTCATAAAAAAGAATTGGGAGTTTGAAAACTGGCAGAGGATTCTGCGGGAGAAGTTTTTTCTTGAGTATACCAGGACAGTCACCAATTTAGCCGATTTGCTCATCGCCAGAAAAGAATATCAGAAGGTGCTTGCCCTCTACAATAAATCACTGCTCATCTCCCCTGTTCAGGAGGAGTTTCACCAGGGGCTCATCCGCCTGTATCTACTTATGGGTGAAAGAACCAAGGCACTTGAACAGTATGAGAGATGCCGGGAGGTTTTGAAAAGGGAAATGCGAATGACCCCGGGAACGGAAACCCAGGAACTGCGCCGCTCAATATTCCAGACAGAAGAGGAAGAAGAGGCAGAGATTGAGTTTGCGATTGACGACAAGGGAAGTTATGAACGAACCAGTCTGCCATCGCGCGAACACGCCGTCACTTCCTTATCGATGGATTTAGATGAAATTCTGAAAGAGGTGCCTGATGGCTTGACACTGCGGCACAAGAAATCGGTCTTACCACCTTTTGTCAACAGGGAAAAGGAAATCGCCGAACTCAACCAGATATTGAACGAGATGACAAAAGACTCATCCATCGAGGTAGTCTTTGTAAAGGGGGAACTGGGAATTGGCAAGACCAGGTTAATTGAGGAGTTCATCGCCCAGCAGCACGAGGGTGTGGAAGTGGTGCATTGTGCTGCGCCCCATCTCCCCCATTCCTTACCATCTCATATGTTCTATGAGGGGAGTGCAATTTGGCTTAAGAAAAAACTGTCCCAGGAACCATTATACCTGAATAACATCAAGCAACCCTTCTTAAATCTCTATTCATCAGTAAAAACGGCTCAGCCGGCAACAACCGAATCCGTTGAACCGGTCTTCAACTTTTTCTCCGCCATCTGCACCGAAAAGCCTTTAATCCTTGTTACCGAAGATGTCCACTGGATATCACCTTCTGCCGTTGACATTTTTTACGAGCTGATTTCAAAATCCCTGCACAAGCGCATTCTCTTCATCGCCACCTATCGCCCTGAAGACGAGGAAAACAAAGCCCTCACCACCCTCATCGGCAAGCTCCAGCGGATAGTTAAGGTTAGAAAACTGCACTTGAGTCGCTTGAGTTATGAGGATGTTTCGCTCCTTCTGCAAAAAAGTGAAGAGCTAATTCCCGGAATCGCCCAGCATGCCGAAACCATCTACTTCCTCACCGAGGGTATTCCATTTCTGATATCTTTGATAATGGAGGAGTTCTTCACCCCCCAATTCAACGGCACATTATATCTCCCGGAGGCGCTCAAAGATATCGTCGCTGAAAGGATGGGACGTTTGAGCAGTCAAGCCCTCTATCTTCTGAAAGTCGCCGCGGTCTTAGGCAATCCCCCGAAACAGCAAAACCTCTTAACCATCTCAAAGATGATAGAGGATGATTTCCTTGTCAACCTCTCAGAACTCGTGGAAAAGGGCTTTATCAACGAGAAAGAGAGCGCGGGCGAAATTACCTATACCTTCACCCATCACTTACTACCTGATATCATTCTTGAGCAGATGTCTGCCACTGAAAAGAATCTCATCAAGGTAAGATGCACGGAAGTGATTTCGGAGGGTGAAGGCACATCTCCATAGCCCTGGCCGCTGCCTACCTTTTCTCCTGCCTCCGTTGTCCGGCACTCTTCGCCCCGGCGCAAGATTTTTCTCTGGGCATTGGCGACCGCTACCGGCAGCAAGTTCAGGATTCCTGGGTGGTGGTTTATAAAGAGGCAGCCAAGGATGGACTGAAGTTTAAATATGTGGCAATCTGGCTCTGCAAAGGTTGGGATACCACCTGGGTAAGTTCAACCGACCTGATGAAAATTATCCAAGACGGCTACACCCCGCTCATCATCTATTACTATTTTGGCGACTCAATCAGCAAGGAGTATTTGACCGAAAACCACGGAATGCGTATCAAGGAATGGCAAGAGGATATTGATAAACTGGCGCGCCTCATAAATATCGGTGCCGAAGTCCTTGTTGCCTTAGAGCCGGAGTTCAACGACTCAGTCTTTGAAGGTGAAACACCGATAACCGAATGGGAAGGTTTTAACAATGTCGCCATCGAAGCCATCCGGCGTCTCAAAAAAGGAGCGCCCAATTGCCAGGTCGGACTGGTTGCCGGTGATTGGGGAGATTACAACCTTGACAAGTGCATAGGTCGGGCTGTCAAACACTCTGACTTCCTCGGATTTCAGGAAATGCGCGCCTACCCGATTTCTGCCCCTAATCAAGCAACCCCATCCTACCAGGAGGTCGCCCTGAGCGCCTTAAGGTTTTCCCAATACCTCAAAAGGTTCAAAAAACCCCTGCTGTTAGCCTATCTGGCGGTTTCAAGTTATAAAGATGGCGACCCTTTAGGCTGGGAAACCGAGCAGGCGCAAACAATCAAAGCAGTCCTGGACAAAAAAGAAAAACTCAAAAAAAATGGGGTCTTCGGCATTGTCTATTTCGCCTATTTTGATGACCCGACCCATCAGACACTTTATTTTGGCGAGGCGGAAAAGTTCTTTGGACTCAAAACCCAGAACGGTATTTTAAAAAAGGCATTCTTTGAGTTCACTCAGACCCGCAGAAAAAATTAAGTGTATATAAAAATACACAAAATCCAGAACCTCAAAAAAGGCTTATTCTCTGTATTTCCACAACTTAACCCAAAACCAACTTTTCCCCGGGGATTACCCCCCTACCGATTTTGTCCGAAAACACTCAAATAAAAAACAACGCCAAAATTTTATTTGCTTCAAACTAAAACTTGACGGCAAAAATAATCTTACTATATTTAGCTTTCTATTTAATTTCACAACAGGCATAACTGGACAGAATGGGAAAACCTGCTATAATTAATATATGCAGCATCGGGACCTACGGGTGGCAGATGCAATCCGGGACATCGTTGCCGATATCGTCTTGACCAAAATCTCTGACCCGAAAATCGGTTTTGTTACCATCACCCGCTGCTCACTTTCACGCGACCTGCACAATGCCACCATCTTTTTCACGGTGATGGGCGACGAAGAACAGCGCAAAGTTTCCCTTGCCCATCTTGAACATGCCCGCGGATTTATTCGACACCTGCTTGGCAGGCGTCTGAAATTGAAGTTTCTGCCCGAGCTCCACTTTGAGGTTGATGAAATCCTTTTGCAGGAACAGCGCATCGGTAAAATACTTGAAGAACTTGCATCCCGAAAAACCAAAGAAAACCCTGAGCAAACTTCAGACAGCAATGCTGACAAGCCGACCTGATGCGCGGCATCCTTAATCTGAATAAACCTTCTGGCATCTCCTCCTACGATTGCATCCGTCAACTGAAACCGCTCTTCAAACCGAAAAAAATCGGTCATGCCGGGACACTTGACCCGCTTGCCACCGGTGTTCTCCTTATCCTCTTGAACGAAGCGACGAAAATCAGCCGGCTTTTAATGGCTTTACCCAAGGAGTACGAAGCGGAAATCAAGTTCGGGATGCAGACTGATTCTGATGACATTACCGGCACGACAATCAGAACTTCACCTGTTCCCAACATCACTCATGAAGCACTGGCGGAGTTACTTTCGGAAAGGTTTTCCGGGGAGATTGAACAAATTCCACCACGATTTTCTGCCCTCAAGGTATCGGGTGAGCCCTTGTACAAACTTGCCCGCAAGGGTGCTGATTTCACACCAAAAGCCAGAACTGCTACGGTATATGAAATAAAGTTACTTGAATGGAACCCGCCTGTTGCCCGCATTTATGCCCGGGTTTCAGGTGGCACCTATATCCGTGCCCTTTGCCGAGATATTGGTTTGGAGCTCTCATCAGCCGCAACCCTTAACAGTCTGACCAGAACAGGCATCGGCGAGTTTAAAATTGCTCAAGGATATCCGCTGGCTCAATTACTGAACAGTAAAACTCTTCCCGGTGAACTGCTGGTGCCGATTGAAAAGGCGCTTATGCATCTACCCAGAATCTTTGTTTCAAGAGAACAGGCACAGGCACTGGTTCAGGGCAAACCTGTTACCGGTATCTTCCCTCAGGACTATGAAGGCACACCTATTGTTGTTCAGACCCAAGATAACCGCTTCTTTGCATTAGCCAAAATCACAAATCGCGCACTTGCACCAGAACGTATAATCTATGCCAAGTGAAGAGAAAAACCTTGTTCTTACCATCGGCGGCTTTGACGGCGTCCATCTCGGACACCAGCGGATTATCCGACGGGTTCAGGAAATCGCCGCTGAGACAGCTGGAATAAGTGGACTCATCACCTTCCACCCCCATCCTGCCCAGGTCCTTTATCCTGATTTCCCCTACCTGCTAACCCCACTTGAGGAAAAACTCCTTTTACTTACTGAGATAGGGGTTGAACAGGTTCACATTATCAGTTTTGACCAGAGTTTACGCACCACTGAACCAGAAGAGTTTGTTAAAAGGCATCTCTTTGAACTTAATCCTGCAGCAGTTGTCATTGGCGCTGACCACCGGTTCGGCAGAGGAGCAAGGGGCGATGTCGGACTTCTCAGACGAATCCTTGAGCCCAGAGGGATAAAGGTTGAAGTTGTGCCCGAATTTGTCCATTTAGGTGCACCGGTCAAAAGCACCCGTATCCGCGAACATCTTGTTCTTGGTCATATCCGGCTTGCGGCTGAACTCTTGGGCAGACCTTATGCGCTTACCGGCTTGGTTGTTCGAGGAAAAGGAACCGGCAGACGCATTGGCTTTCCAACTATCAATCTCGAACCGGTAAGAAAGGAAAAACTGTTACCTCTTGGAGGTGTTTATGCGGCAATCGCAGAAATTGACTCTAAAGAGTTTGCTGGCGTTCTAAACATCGGCTCCCGCCCGACATTCTCAGGCGAAGAAACAACAATAGAAATTCATCTCTTGAATTTTTCTTCAGAGGTTCAGCCAGGCAAAAAGGTCGCTATCCGTTTTCTTGAACGAATCAGAGCGGAACACCGCTTTGCCAGTGCCGATGCACTTGTCGAACAGATTCGCCAGGACATCGCCGCCGCGAGAAAAGTTCTTACTTCATAGTTGTTAGTTCCTGGTTCTCAACCAAAAACCATCTTTGACATTTATCATTTAACATTTAATATTTTTAATGATGTACGCATTTTTAACTGTTATTATATTTGGCCAAACACCCTTGTTCCCCCCAGACTCAATTGTCTATCCCCTTAAGGTTGATACCATTACCGAAATGGAACTGGCAATCTTCCCACCAAAAAATGCCCAGCCCCCCCTTTCCTATATGATTGACTGGGGTGATGGTGATACCCTGAACTGGACCGAACCAATTCTCTCTCTTCATGAAATCTACCGTTACCATCGTTATCGCGCAATTGGCAGTTTTGCCATCAAAGTTATGGCAAAGGATGCTGGCGACAGGGTATCTCTCTGGAGCAACCCTTGCTCGGTACAGGTTAGCCCTGCGCTTGTCAAATGGTTTTTCCCCACACTCGAACCGGTAGTAGCAGCGCCAGCATTAGATGAAAACGGCAACATCTACATTGGCGATGAAAGCGGAACCCTTTACTCACTTACTCCTGCCGGTGGGCTACGCTGGACATTTTCTGTCCGCAGCCCAATTTATGGTGCCTGTGCAATTGCCGATGGCCGCATCTATCTGCCAGCCTTAGATTCGCACCTTTACTGTCTTGATACCATGGGTAAATTGCAGTGGTCAGTCAATCTTGGTGACGAACTCTGGTCACCACCGGCAATCGCTAACGACAACACCACCTACATTTTAAGTGACAAAGGAAAATTTTATAAGATTGACTCTAAAGGTAAAATCCGCTGGACCTTTCAACTTGGTGATGAAGCAACATCCGCGCCCACAATCGGACCAGATGGGTTAATTTATCTTGCCCTTGATTCCCTTTATTGTTTTAATTCCCGTGGCAAAAGGCGCTGGGTTTTCGGAACACCGGACGGCTCATACTTCTTTGCCGCACCGGTACTTGATGAAAAAGGCCTGATTTATGCCGGTAATTTTGACGGGTTTATCTACTGCCTCGGTCGGGATGGCAGGCTGCGCTGGCGTGCTCCGGTCCCGGACGAAGATGAAATTCGCACCGAGCTTGTCTTCGCACCTGATGCAAATATTCATTGCGGCACCGACGGCTATTACCTCTGTTCGAAGCCACCTAACGGCACGGTCAGTACTCTCTACGAGGCACAGGATGCCGTCTGCGCCACACCGGCAATCAGCGAAAAAGGGACAATTTATTTTCTTGCGGATGACGGAATTCTTTATGCAATTAATGCCGGTGGCAGAACTATCTTCACCCAAGAGATTGCCGGTGGTGATAAGGACATCTATTATTCCTCATCCCCGGCAATTGCAGCGGACGGAACTGTCTATGTAGGTTCTTGGGATGGTGGTATCTATGGCATTTTCGGCGATGCTCCTCCCGCAAAAACAACCTGGCCGCAATACCGCCAGAATGTCCAGCGCACCGGCAGAGTCGTAATCAAAAAAGGTAACTGATATGTTCAATGTCATCCTTTCGCCAACCAAGCGTTTCGAACAGTTAAAGGAAAGACCGGTCTGGCAAATACCACTTATCCTTGCCGTTACTATCCCCTTAATCATCGGCACCCTGAGCGTTATCCTTTTACCCCGGCAGAGCCTTATCAATGCAACCGAAACTCGCATCAACCGAGCAAAGGAGTTTATTGACCAACAAATTGAAAAAGGCAAAATGCCCTCTGACCAGCGGGATGCCGCAATTGAACGGATTGAGCAGGCCTCACGCACGGAATTGGAGTTGTATGAACATGCCTCCAAAGCCTCACTTTTTCTTCGTCTCCTTGTGCGTAGCCTGCCGGCGGTTGTCTGGTCAGTTTTACAACTGCTCATCTGGACTACTATTCTCAATCTGCTTTTGCCGCTTTTGGGTGCTGGTTCCAGTTTTGGCAGAGTCTGGACAATTACAACTAACTCCGCCTTAGTGCGCATTCTTGCGACGATTTTTCATGCCATCTTGATGCTGGTTACAGGCAAAATGACCGCCACCACCAGCCTGCTTTTGCTTGCACATAATGCGCCACTTTTTCTCAAGGGGATTCTTGCCTGCATTGACATCTTTACCATCTGGGAATTGATTATCGTCAGTATCGGCATGAAAGTAATCTTCAACCTCAATCACAAACGCACTGCCGCCCTTATTTTCGGTCTCTGGTTTGTCTATATTCTAATTCTTGGTGGGTTTACTACCCTTTCCGGCGGGCTCGCATTGGTGGAGTAATGCCTGTTTTTCAAATTATCCTTGCATTATCATATCTCTTAGTGTGTGCCAATCCTGCTGACACTCTATATCTCAGTCTTGACGATGCGGTCCAGCTGGCACTTAAAAAAAGCCCATCAGCAATTGAAGCGGGTGCAGCCCGGCTCCAGAGCGGCCTTACCCTTGGACAGAGTATCAACAATCTTCTGCCTACACCTATTGCCACTTTGACCAGTGTCAAAACCGAGCCGGTAACAATTTGGAAGGGCAGTGTTACTATCAGTCAGGTTGCCTTTGACCCTTTGGTTTATGCCGCTCTGGTCAATGGTATTATTAACTCCTGCTATCACTCCCTTGATGCGCGTGACAAAATCGCAAGACTCATCTATGATGTTACTTCCGATTATCTCAATCTGCTGAAAAGCCAGCTTTTGTTTGCTGCTGCGCAAAAGGCACTCGCGCAAGCAGAGGAAAGTCGTAAATTAACATCCGAACGGTATCGTCTCGGTCAAGCAGCTCGGATCGACCTATTACGCAGCGAAGCCTTTTACTCTCAGGCGCAATTAAACCTGTCGGGCGCTGAAAAAGCGCTGGACCTTGCTCAGGCAAATCTCTCTGCCTGTATCGGCATCAGCCCAAGCCAACCTGTCCGGGCAAATGAGCATTTGGCTCAACCGGCAGAGATTTCAATCCACGATGCGGACAGCCTGCTTTTATTGATGGAAAGACTTAATCCAGGCATCAGCATGCAAAAGAATCTGGAAAAAATTGCCCGCATCAACCTTGCCACTTACTTTGCCCGAATTCTGCCCGGAATCAGTCTGTATCGCTCGTATGAGTATAATGATACCATCCTTCCCCGCAATTATCAACACTGGCAGGAAAAATCCAGCCACACCGACGGCATCAGCCTCACTTTTCCCTTTGTTGACCTCAAAACCTTTATTATCAACATCGGCGATGCCCTTGCCGGTTCACGCCGCGCCCGTGCCGGTCTTGCCCGTGCCCGGCTGCAGTTGCATGCTGCTGCGCAAGCAGCAATCCTTGGCTATCAGGAGTCATGGGCTCGTTATCAGCAGACAGAACGCAACCTTGAACTGAATCGCGAGGTGTATGAACTTGCCATAATCCAGTACCGGCTGGGTGCCCTTTCTGTATCAGAGCTATTAGAAGTTGAAACCAGCTTGAGTCAGGCAGAGGCTTCTTATCTTTCAGCCCTTTGCGATACCTATATTCATGCTGCCGAGATTGGCTATCTTTTAGGTAAAACCGGCTCGGAATAAAAAGAGGAGGAAAATTGAAAAAGCCCTTAAGGATTGCTCTGATAATCGTTGGCGTCGTAGTTTTGCTTATTGTCTTCGTCATCCTGAACCGCTCGCATAAGGATTCTGGCGTTGAATGCGAAACCAGGGTGGTGGGATATGGCTCAATCCTTTCCAAGGTAAGTGCGACCGGTTCACTGCGCGCACGCGCTCAGGTCAATCTGCAGGCGCAGATGATGGGCGTTGTCAAAAGGGTGCGGGTGAAGGATGGTGACTGGGTGCGGCGCGGTGACACGCTTTTGGAACTGGACCGGCAGGCTTATGAAGCGCAACTGGTGCTTGCCCGCGCCCAGTTCAATCAGACACGGCTCAAGCACGCACGCATGGAAAGCCTTTGGGCCCGCGGGTTCATCGCCCCTGAGCAGTTTGAGGCTTCAAAGACCGCATACGATGTTGCCGAAGCCCAGTTTCTGCAGATGCAGGACCAGTATGACAAAACGGTCATCTGCGCACCTATTTCGGGTCTGATTACCCAGGTGAACATCAAGGAGGGTGAAACTGCAATCATCGGCACGATGAACTATGCCGGCACAGTCCTTTTAGTCATTGCCGACCTTTCCCAGATGGAGGCGCTTGCTGAAGTCGATGAGACCGATGTGGTTATGCTTGAACCGGGCCAGGCTGCGAGCATAACCATTGATGCCCTGCCCGACGCCGTCTTTACCGGCCGGGTGATTAGGGTTGGCTATATGCCGGTGCAGAAACTATTGACCACTGAACAGACCGCAACCAACTTTGAGGTGGAAATAGCGATTGATAACACCTCGCCGTCGCTTCGCCCTGGAATGACCGTTCACGCCGAAATCATTACCGCCCGATTGGATTCAGTTCTGGTTGTCCCGATTCAGGCTGTGGGCAGACGGATGTTCAAGGGCAAAGAGACCGAAACGGTCTTTATTGTCAAGAAGGGCAAGGCGCTGCTTACGCCGATTCGCACCGGCAAGTCATCAGACACCGAAATTGAGGTCCTTGAAGGTCTTCTACCTAAGGATGAGGTCATCATCGGACCTTATAAACTCCTTTCCCGTCTCACCGATGGCACTTATGTCAATCCCCGGCAGTCCCAAACTGAGACAAGCGATTAATCTTGCTAATTAAAACCGAAGCAATCGTCAAAACCTATTCACTTGGCAAGACCGTTGTTAAAGCGCTTGACGGCATTAACCTTGAGATTGAAAAGGGCGAATACATTGCCCTGATGGGTCCATCAGGCTCCGGCAAATCCACCTTAATGCACATATTAGGATGCCTTGATTCCCCGGACTCAGGACGGTATTTTTTTGATGGCGCTGACATCGCACAGAAAAGCGATAGCGAACTTGCCCGGTTGCGCAACCGTGCCTTTGGATTTGTATTTCAGAACTACAGCCTCTTACCCCGCCTCTCCGCACTTGCCAATGTCTCACTGCCGTTACTCTATGCCGGTGCGAGCCGCAAGGAGCGGCAGAGGCGTGCCCGGGAACTCTTGGAGATGGTCGGACTCCTTGACCGGCTCAACCACCGCCCGAATGAACTTTCCGGGGGTGAAATGCAAAGGGTAGCCATCGCCCGCGCCCTTGCCAATCGTCCGACAGTAATTCTTGCCGATGAACCCACAGGCAACCTCGACTCCAAAACCGGCATAGAGATTATGCGCCTTTTTGACCGGCTTGCGGCTGAAGGCAACACCATCCTCATTGTTACCCACGACCTAACAATCGCCCAGCACGCACGCCGCATCGAAAGACTCAAAGACGGCAAAATAGTTTCAGAGTAAAATATGTCATTCTGGGAGCTTTTCAAAATCGCATTGGGCACATTCCAGACCAACCGCCTGCGTTCCTTTCTGACGGTTCTTGGCATCATCATCGGTGTGATGACCGTTATCACCATCATCTCCCTGATTCAGGGTATGAATTATGAGGTTGAACGCCAGATCGCCTCCCTTGGTTCCAATGTCATTGTCCTACAAAAGGTCAGTTGGGGTATCGGCTTAATTGACTGGGATGAAATTTCCAAAAGACCTGACCTGACACTTGACGACGCCCTTGCCATCGCCCGTCTCCCTTTGATAGAAAATGTTGCGCCGCTGCGCAGCCGGATGATATCTCGACTCAATTACCGCAACCGCAAAGTCACAAACATCGAGATGCCAGGTGTTACCCCGGTATATTTGACAATCGCCAATTACCGGATTGAAACCGGCAGGTTCATCAACTCTGATGACAGTCTGCGCAAACGGCAGGTCTGTGTGATTGGTGGCTATATTGTGGACAACCTCTTTCCTGATGAGGACCCCTTAGCTAAAAGATTAATCATTGAAGGCAAAAGTTTTACCATCATCGGCACTTTGCAGCGCAAAGGCAGTTTCTTGGGTCAGACAATGGACAATATCATCGGCATCCCACTCTCAGCATTTGAAAAGAGCTTCGCTCCCAAAAAGGGTTATGGCGAACTTGCCCACAGTCTGAGCATAATGGTTGCACCGAAAAAGGGTGCGAAATTAGAAAAGGTGATTGACCAGATACGGGAACTGATGCGCCGGCGCCACGGTCTTGGTTACGACAAGCCCGATGATTTTGGCATCAATACCCAGGAAACACTCAGGGAAATATACCGCAATATAACCCGGGTCGCCTTTATCGTGATGATTGCGGTTGCCGCCATATCCCTTTTGGTCGGTGGCATCGGCATTATGAACATTATGCTGGTTGCGGTTGCCGAACGCACAAGGGAAATCGGCTTAAGAAAGGCACTCGGCGCCACAACCCGTGACATCCTTTACCAATTTCTCTTAGAATCGGTCCTACTTGCCCTTGCCGGCGGTGCCATCGGAATTGCGTTGGGACTGGGAATTGCTAAAATTGTTGAACTTACCGCTCACTTGCGCGCCGCAGCACCGCTCTGGACCATTATCTTAGGCTTCGGCTTCTCCGCCACTGTCGGCATCTTCTTCGGCATCTACCCCGCATCACGCGCCGCCAGGCTCGACCCAATTAGGGCATTGCGCTACGAGTAAATATAGATAACTAAACAATTTATCAGTGCTTAATTTCGGCTTATCCTACACAATTACATAACTTAGCCAGAATAGCCATGTTGGTTCTTGGTTACAGGTAAAGGTAGAGGTAGAGGTAAAGGTAAAAGCGGGAACTGGAAACTTGGAACTAAGAACAGGGAACTATCCGATTATCCCCGGGGTCACTCCCCCGATTAAATTGGACATCTCAAAGTATTCCAGCCCTGCTCGGGGTAAAAATTGTGCTATTTGGTAGTATACTTAATTTTGTGTAAATTTAGAATTAAGAAAGGGAGGGCATGGGTAACCTGTGGGGGTAATAGATAAGCACTAAACTAAGAAAGGAGGTTTACCATGCCCGACCCTTTGGGTTTAACCAGAGGACAGTTTG
>CAZNRV010000131.1:0-4319 GCA_964575495.1 uncultured bacterium | reverse complement strand
CGCACGATGTACCAAGATGCTGAACAGCGGTTGCAGGAGATTCTCTGCAAAAATCAGGCGGCAAGAGAAGAATGGGAAAAATATGCCCGCATCAGTGCTGACCCGCGCGTTACTCCGATTGGCAGGTTCCTGCGCCGGTTCAGTCTTGATGAACTACCCCAATTAATTAATGTCATCAGGGGGGACATGGCTTTAATTGGACCCAGACCTTATTTACCAAGCGAACTTGACCGGGTCCAAAGGTATATTGGAACGATTGTGCGGGTTCGACCTGGGATGACCGGACTCTGGCAGGTTTCCGGTCGCGCCGAGTTACCTTTTAATGAACGGGTGATTTTAGATGAATACTACATAAGGAACTGGTCATTGTGGCTTGATTTTTCCATTCTGGTCAGGACGATAAAAGCGGTCATCTCAGGCAGAGGAGCCTATTGAACAAAGGGCAACTGTTGACCGCTAACAACATCTTTATAATATAAAACCGACTAATGACAACTCTGCTAATATTTCTCCTTCTGAGCTCTAACTTTGCCAACTGGCAGACCTATACGAATATGAACTTCATTAACGATATCTGTGGTAACGACTCGGTGTTGAATATTGCTACTACTGGTGGGGTAGCGATTTTGACAATCAAACCAGAGCCAAGTCCGCTCAGGACATATGTCCATACTCATGGACTTGGGGTAAATCGGTGCCTTAGCATCTGTCAAGATGCACAGGGTAACCTCTGGATTGGAACTGATGGCGCGGGTTTGGCACTAATACCCAAGGATTCGACTCAGGCGCTTTTGTATCAACAGAATGAACTGCCGCTGAAAGTTCAAGCTGTTGTTATTGACGGCTACCGAATTCTCTGCGGAACCGAGCAAGGGCTTTATGTCCTCAATCTCCAAGGGACACCTTTGGATTTCAACGACGACGTCATTGAGCAGTATAATTATCTGCGTGTGCGCGAACTCTTGAGCGACCGCATTCTCGCTCTCTTAGTTACCGACTCTCTTTACTGGATTGGCACCAATTTAGGGCTTACCTGTGTTGACCATTTTTTCAGGAACTGGCGAGCTTTCCGCCGACCTTTGGGCGATTCAGTTTCAGCATTGGTATGTTTACCTGATAAAAGGGTTGTTGCCGGGACCGAAGCCGGCTTGGTAATTGGTGACACTGCCGGTTTTGCGCCTCTAATGTTATTCCCGCAGACAAAAGCGGTCAGGGATATGGTGGTTCAGGGTTATGACATCTATGTTGCTACCACTGACACCCTTTTTAAGGTGGACACGAGCGGCTCGGCACAGCCCCTACTCACTGACGATTGCCGCGCTATTTGGATTGGTGAAACCTTCTGGGTTGGTCTGGGAGGCGGAGACGCCTGGGGAAAAGGTTTGCGCTATCTGCGCAGCGGTCAATCCTGGCAGGCTTTTTACTTTAACTGTATCAGTGCCGGTGAAATCAGCGATTGTGCGTTTGGTAAGGACTCCAGCGTCTACCTTGGTCATAACTCATCCTGGTTCTCCCGGATAATGCCTGACAGCACTGTTCGTGTCCTCAGTTCGCCCCTGCCCTGGATTGTGCAAATTAGATGCGACTCCAAAGGCAGACTCTGGTTCAGCCATTTTTCCTATCAGGGCGGGATAAGCGTCTATGACCCGGTTGCAGACACCTGGGGTATTTTCCAATGGGGTGCTTCCACGCGCCGCAATGTTTGTCAGGCTTTCGGCCTTGACCCCTTGGATACGAAATGGGTATTTAATATGGGTGGGGCAATAGTGGCAATTGACTCTCTTGGCAGACAGCAGGAGTTTTATCTGCCCGAACTGGTGCCGCCAACTGGTGGTTCCTATGAGTTTGCCTTTGACTCCCGTAACCATGTCTGGCTCGGTCTCACCAACGGTCTTGAGGAACTAAATTATGCCGGCACCCTTTTTGACCAAAGTGATGACCACCATACCTTGCATAGCGCAGGACTGCCTGCGAGTGAGGTTCGTTCGGTTGCGGTTGACCCGCAGGACAGAATCTGGATTGCGACCCCTCAGGGTGGTGCGATGTGGAATGGCTCCTCATTTCAGGTTTACACCACCACCAACAGCCGGCTGCTTTCCAACAACCTCTACCGGGTCAGAGTTGATGGTGCAGGCAGAATCTGGTTCCTTTCTGACTCGGGTCTCTCAATATTTGATGTAGCAACAAACACTTGGACAAATTATAATGCTCTGAACTCAGGCATCATCCCCAACTCTCAGAGTATGACAGGTTTTTATACTGCGCTGGCTCTGGACCCGATTCAGGGACGGGCAGGGATTGGCTCACTTCGCGGCTTCTCGCTATTCACCTATGCAAAAGAACCGGATACCAATCTGATAAGGTTGAAGGTCTTTCCCAATCCCTGCATTCTCGGCTTGCACCATGGCGTAAATATCGAAGGCCTGCCCAAAGATGCCCGGGTCAGGGTTTACACCCTCAGCGGCCAGCCGGTGGCAGATTTGTCAGTCGAACCGAGTTTGGGCAGGGCTTCCTGGGTACTAACAAATAACAAAAGAGTAGCCAGCGGGATTTACATCATCGTTGCCACAAGCAGCAAAGGGGTGCGGACAGAGCGATTTGCGCTCGTTCGCCCCTGAGTTCTAAAACTTAATCTCCTGAATAATGTTAAAAGGACAAAAAACTATTGCTGCTTTGCTGTCCGCCGATTGCGGGGACGATGCGCCCGGTTATCATCGTCAGCAAACTCCTCCATACAGGAGTCATAATACTGACACTGAGAGCAGCACTCGTCATTCAGTTTTCCCTTAGTCCGGCACAATTCATAGCCGGCACAGGCACGACAACACATCAGGTCAAGCCTCCTTTAAGGTAAGTTAACAAGCAGGATGAGTTCCCGGACAAGTTCAGCCACAGTTGCTGCACCCGCACCAGCGCTCAGGCTGCGTGGGCAGAACTCCACCAGGTCGCAGCCGATAACATTAAGCCCGCTGAGCCCGGCAAGTGTCTGGGCAAGTTCACGATAAGAACAGCCACCTGGTTGCGGGGTCTGAACATCAGGCATTACACCCACATCAAGAACATCAATATCTAAGGTGATGTAAAGCGGTCGCCCATCAACCTTTGCTCGGATTGCCTTTACAGGCGCCAGGACTTCAAAAGGATAGAGGTTCGGCACAGACATCTCCTCTGCACGGAAAAACGAACGGATGCCTAACTGGAACAGGTTTTCTCTGGGAATAAAATCCAAAACCCGGCGCATCGCCGTGGCATGGGAAAAAGGCTCACCTAAAAACTCCTCACGCAGGTCAGAATGGGCATCAAACTGAATCACGCAGAGGTCAGAAAATATCTTCACCAGTTCAGCAACGATGAACGGGGTAATGGAATGCTCACCACCAACCGCTATCTGCCTCCTATTAGCGAGATAGGTTGAACTGGTGGCTCTTTGGATAAGTTCCTTAGGGGTCTCTGGCTTTTCAAAGGTAAATGCAATGTCACCCGCATCGTATATCCGCACGCTCGCAATATCCTTTTGCTGATAAGGGCTGAAGGACTCAATATTATCCGCACCTAACCTGCCAACAAGTGGACCGAACCTGGTTCCGGGAATAAATGAACTGGTGCGGTCAAGTGGCATACCGATGACCACCACCTGGGCTGAGTCCAATTCGGAATTGGTAAAATAAGATGCCATAAAGGCAGATTAGCATAAAAATCCAAAATGGTATGTCAACATTTTCATCTGACCTGACTGATGACGGCATATGGTAACCACAATTTAACACCTCGTCAATATAATTGTCCAATAATATTGGCGGCAGATTTAACACCCCAGAATGTATTTTACTCTCTGTCTCTTTTAATAGCTCAACACCTGCCAGAGCAGAGTAGCCTTACATTTTTAACCTTAACCTCTACCTTTACCTTTTGCATATAGATTGCCACGCTCCCTTCGGCAGTTCTATGTTCTTAGTTCCAAGTTCCCAGTTTTCAGAACCAAAAACCAAGAACCAAGAACTATGAACCAACTCGGACAGTTCTATGTTCTTAGTTCCGGGTCGTCGGGCAGACCTTCAGGTCTGCAAAAGCAAGGCTAATTTTTTATGCTATCAGAATCGGGCAAGGTGGGGCAAAACCTTATTTTTAGATAACGGGATGCGGACATAAGAAGTGCGAGGCGTAGCCGAGCATTTGGGTGAGGGCGTAAGCCCGAACCGTATGTCCGCTGTTGTCCGAGTGCGGTAGCACCGAAGCGAGCGTTAGCGAGCTGAGAGTTGCGGGCGACAAATTATGTATAACTTTCTATTAGCTTTTTAAGAATGTAAATTGATCAGGGT
>CAZNRV010000130.1:0-10578 GCA_964575495.1 uncultured bacterium | reverse complement strand
GAAAACCGGCACTCAGATTCCAACCGCCTGACGCCACCGGTTTAAACCTGATGCCCAAGTCATAACCGCTCAATCCGTTGTGCTCAAGGAAACTGAAACTCAGGCTGCCATTTAGAGCAAGGAAACTGAACAAACGGGCATCAAGCCCGGCATTGATTGAAGGTTTTGCCTCAACCCCGCTTTCTGCCCGATAGCCAAGGGAAAAATCCGGGGCAAGTTTGAAGCCCAAAACCGCTACCGGCAGGGCGAGGAAAAGACCGAAGCGAACCGGCCGCACAGGTAAAGATAATAAAAACCCCGGTTCGGTCAAATCCTGACCGGATGTATTAAAAAGAAAAATTCTTGACCGCGATGGTAAAATCTGGTATTATTATACCAGAATACGATTATGGCGGAACTTTTTAACATTTCCGATGCTGCCCGGCTCGGACTCCATGCCGCACTGGTGCTTGCCAGGGAACCAGACCGCCGGCTGACGATCAGCGCACTGGCGGAGAAACTGGGCGGTTCTGCCGCACACCTTGCCAAGGTGCTGGTGCAGTTAGAACGGGCGGGAATTGTTAAGGGTAAGACCGGGCCGACGGGCGGCTATCAACTTGCCCGCGGGGCAGAAAATCTTTCTCTCTTTTCCGTGTATCAGGCGATTGAGGGGAGATTGGTAAATGAGCGTTGCCCTTTGTCAATCCCGGTGTGTGCTGGCAATGGCTGTCCGCTCGGGCCGTATCTACGCAAATTAAACCGGCAGGTTATCGGCAAGATGCGGAGGGTGAAGCTGAAGGATATTAAGGTCAGAATTGGAGGCAGAAATGAAGGCAAAAAGAAAAATCATTAAGATTGATGAGGAGAAATGCACCGGCTGCGGCCAGTGCATCCCGAACTGCCCGGAAGGGGCTTTGCAGATTATTGATGGCAAGGCAAGGCTCATCTCCGACCTCTTCTGTGACGGGCTGGGCGCGTGCGTCGGCACCTGTCCGGAAGGGGCACTGACGGTTGAGGAACGGGATGCCGAACCTTATGACGAAGGCAGGGTGATGGCAAATATCGTCAAGGCAGGGAGAAACACAATTGCCGCGCATCTGCGTCATCTCAAGGAGCACGGAGCAGAACAGTATTATCAGGAGGCGGTAAATTATCTGCGTGACCACCAGATCCCGATTCCCGAGGAAAAAACGGCACCGCTGCCCTGCGGTTGCCCAGGAAGTGCGGTGCGCACCATTGAACCAGGAGCAAATACCAAGGCAATTACTGAAGAGCACCCTTCCCGGCTTGCCAACTGGCCCGTGCAACTGATGTTAGTGCCGGTTAATGCTCCGTTCTTTAACAACAATCATCTGGTTATTGCCGCGGACTGCGTCGGTTTTGCCAGCCCTGATTTCCACGAACGGTTTCTCAAAGGCAGGGTGCTTTTAGTCGGCTGTCCGAAACTGGACGACGCACAGTTTTATCAGGAGAAGTTGACCAGGATATTTCAGAATAATAACATCCTATCTGTAACCTGTGTGCATATGGAGGTTCCCTGCTGCTTCGGGCTGGTGCAGATTGTCAGCATGGCGCTCAATGCAAGCGGCAAGGAACTCCCGTTTCAGGAAATAACCCTTACCGTTGATGGTAAAGTAAAGGAGTAGTTTATGGAGATGTTCTGTTGCCAGTGTGAACAGACCGCAAAGGGAACCGGCTGCACGATTCAGGGTGTCTGCGGCAAGGACCCAATTACCGCCACCCTGCAGGATTTATTGATTTATGCGGTCAAAGGTATCGCCCAGTTCGCGCATCGGGCAAGGAAATTAGGGATGGTTGACAAGGAGATAAACCTGTTTACGGTTGAGGCGCTCTTTTCCACCATCACCAATGTTGACTTTGACCCGGAGCGGCTGAAGGGTTTGTTGACCCGTGCCTTTAAATTGAAGGAGAAGGCAAGAAGGCTATATGAGCAGGGCTGTGCCGCACAGGGAATGAAGCCGGAGAAACTTAATGGTCCGGCAGAATGGCAGCCGGCAGAGGATGTTGCCGGTCTGGTTGAGCAGGGCCGGGCGGTCGGAATTGTTTCCCGTCATCAAAGGTTCGGAGATGACCAGGCGGACCTGATGGATTTGATTCTCTTCGGCTTAAAAGGCGCAGCCGCCTATACCGACCATGCGGCAATCTTAGGCAGGGAGGATGATGATATTTATGCCCGCTTTCAGGAACTGCTGGACTATCTCACTGGCGAGCATTTTGACGCCAACCAGCTCTTTACCCGGGCGTTGTCAGTCGGTGAGTTGAACCTGAAGGCAACCGAACTGCTGGACGGGGCAAATACCCAAGTTTATGGCGACCCGGTGCCGACGCGGGTGAGGGTTACGCCGGTTCCCGGCAAGGCAATCTGCGTCTCCGGCCACGATTTGCGTGACCTGCAGGCGCTGCTTGAGCAGACCAGGGACAAGAATATCAATATCTATACCCATGGCGAGATGCTGCCCGCGCATGGCTATCCAAAACTGAAGCAGTTCAGGAATCTGATTGGCAACTTCGGTTCTGCCTGGCAGAATCAGCAGAAGGAGTTCCCGCTTTTCCCCGGGGCAATTCTGATGACCACCAACTGCATCCAGCGGCCACAGGAAAGTTATAAAAACCGCATCTTCACCAGCGGGCTGGTTGCCTGGCCCGGTGTCAGACATGTTACAAGGGATGATTTCTCACCGGTGTTCGAGGCGGCACTGAATCAGCCCGGATTTACCACCGAAGGGCTAAAGCATTATATCACGGTTGGATTTGGCCGGGCGACTTTACTGTCAAAGGTGGATAGGATTGCCGAACTGATTCAATCTCAGAAAATCAGGCATATCTTCCTAATCGGCGGGTGTGACGGTGCCAAGCCGGGCAGAAACTATTACACCGAATTTGCGCAAGGGGTGCCGGCAGACTGTCTGATACTGACTCTTGCCTGCGGTAAATACCGGTTTAATAAACTGGAGTTTGGAACGGTTGAGGATTTACCGAGGCTGTTAGATGCCGGTCAGTGTAATGACAGTTATTCTGCTATTCAGTTTGTCCTCGGGCTGAGTAATAAATTGGGTGTGAGTCCGAATGAGTTGCCGTTGTCGTTTATTCTTTCCTGGTATGAGCAGAAGGCGGTGGCGGTGCTTTTGACTTTACTCTATCTCGGAATAAAAGACATCAGGCTCGGTCCATCCCTGCCCGCATTTCTGACACCAAACCTCGTCCGAATTTTGCAGGAAAGGTTTAATATTATGCCGATTACCACGCCGGCTGCTGACCTGAGCGCAATCCTTGACTGAAGCCGGCTACCTTTTGATGATGAGGCGGTCGCGATAACTGACTGAGCGAGACTGAATTGTTCCACTACTTGACTCGTTCGTCCGAGCATCTATCTTGTAAAGGTAAACACCATTGGCGAGAGGATTGCCGTCTTTGTCTCCTGCATCCCACTCAATCTGATTGTAACCAAATCCGCACTGTTTGGGTCCTAAAACCCGCACCAGTCTCCCGGTGATTGTGAAAACCTTGACCGTAACAAGAGCAGAACCGGTGAGTCTGAAAGTAAACCAGGCTCGTTCTGCAACCGGATTGGGGTAGACAAAACAAGAATCAAGACGCAACTCCTCCCGCAACTCGGTCTGGAGATGGTAAACCCTGAAAAGGCGATTTAAATAGTTATCTGATGCAATTATAGCTAAAGAATCATCTTGATGTTCAAGTTCAACCGGATAGGAGAAACTGCCCGATACGGCGGAGTTGCCTTCGTAAAGAAAATAGTCATTGAGTTCAATTCGCCTGGTTCTCTCCCCGAGGTAAAAACTCAATCCATAGGTTGGGTCCGAAACCAAGAGGATACCTGCCGGGTCACTTACTTGACCGCGCAGGTTGAACCGTTTCGGCACCCGGGCGGTGTCATTGATTTTTAGTCTGGTATTGTCTGCAAAAAGGGTAACTTCGGGCGGCTGACTGTCTTTTTGGGCAGCAAGTTCAGTGCTGAGATAGAGGGGCTTGGAAAAAACGGCATATTGGGCTTCACCCTTAAAAAAGATGCCGCTTATCCGGCAGGAGTTGCGTTTGCGTGCATACCAGCCGTTGCCAACAATGACCGTATCCGGGTAATCAAGACGGGGAAAAACGAATTGACCGGTTATCGGGTTGCTGGTAAATCTGCCTGACATCCTGAAAATTTCCTGTCCTGGTATGGTATAAGTTATGGACTCAAACGACTGATAAAACCGTTCCCTGTCCGCTTCGGCTGCGCGGAGCGCAAAATAGCCCTGAGCCAATTGGGAATTTGCCTGCCAGTTAACCAGCCCGCCAGGATAAAATGTATCCGAAATTACCACTAAATGGCTGTCGGGCTGAGGCAAACGCAGTTTTGTCCCGGGGTCACCAAAGAGGATGTAAAGATAGCTTTGAAACCACGCCTGATAAAACGCCGGACCAATCGGCAGGTCTGAGTGACTAATAAGCGAGGAGAAAAAGGTGCGGGCGAAATTTTCATTACTGCTGCTATAGGTCGCCTTGGAGGCGCCCAGTGCAGCGATGCAGCCGTCATTAACCCGCACAACTTCTTCGGCAATTGCTTGATAACGCGTGTCTTCGAACCTACCGACACCGCAGGAGCCGTAAAAGGCAAGGGGAAGCCTGCCGCCATTGTTCACCCTTGGCACGTCCTCAATATGAAACGCCCGCTCGTGGCAGAGCTGAAACCCGGCACCATGCCCGAAAAAGCACCACAACAGCGCTCCGGCATTCAACTGGCGCAGCAGTTCGGCATTTGCCTTGGGTTTGGAAGTGCCATCACGCGGGTATTCGGTAAGGTACACCTTGCTAATATCCAGCAACCCCTGTCCGAGCGCGGCAATCATCTCGCACCCGTCGCGGATATGGAACAACCCCTCTTCCTTGTCAGGGCTGCCAAGATATTCATCATCCCCGAGCAAAAGGAAGCGCTTTGCCCACAACCCCACTTCTTGGGTTTCGTAACGCCTGACCTTGTCTAAAAATTGGCGCACCTCGTAAGGGGTGCGACAGGTCACCCGCCCAAGAATCATATCCGGGCTTGAACCACCACCTTCAAAATCAGCGAACCAGGCATCAAGCGCCCTGACAATCGGATTATAGACCTCATAATCAAGGTCAAACCCTATTTCGTATGCAGGCACGCCTGGAGGCGGATTCACCCTGAGGTTGTCCTTGTAATCATAGGTAGCATCACCAAGCAGCAGTCCGTATGCTGGCTCCTTGGCGGCAAAAAATGCCTTAATCGCACCCGGCTCTTCCATCCCAAAGGTGTAGTCATCATAGATAGCACTCAAGGGCACCGCAGTAACCCGAGGGTTGGTGATACCCGCAAGATTGCCCTCGCGATAACGGGCAAGGAGCCGGGCAGCAGGCAGGAACTCATCTGGGGACACTATATAATAATCAGCATCTTCAGTCGGGTGCCGCAGATTCCCGGGATTACGCACCTCAAGACTTATAACCTTGCGGAACCCAGTGGTTTTACTGCAGCAAAATCTTCTAAGCCCAGAACCCGGATAGCGGAATTGCAACTCCTGCCCAGTCAGATTAAAATCAACGATGCGTTTGGGTACAAAGGGATCAGTAATGTCAAGGAGGATGGTACTATTGTCCACTCCTTTTAACGCGAAGTCAGTTTGACCTAAGGAAGAAAACTCAATTGATGGCTCGGCCGAAGAGAGTTCCAGCCGCTCAATGTAATCCACCTCAATATAATCAAGATAAATATCAGCCGGACCGAGCGGGATGACGGCGAGGGTATCAGAGGTAGCCGACCTGTTGACCGCTTGGGGTAGGCTTTCGAATACAAAGGTCTGCGGCTGCACCTCCCGACTTTTTGCCTCGATTCGCACCGTATCAAGGATAACGCCGTTCAGAATCAGAACCGCCTGGTAATATTCGCTCGACTTCTCGCTCCTACCATAAAATCTGACCTTAAGATTTTTCAGCGTATCCCGTTTGGGCAGGATAAACGGGCGGTAAAAGACCTCGTTTCCAACTGAGCTTGAGTAGCGGTCGCAGACCCAGAGGAGCCCGCCTCGTGCTGGACATTGTAAATCCTCTTCAATCCGCACCCGGTTCTGCGCCCGATTTCGCGGTGCCACCGCGCCAGCTCCAGAGATTGTCTCCAGCCTTTTGCCCAAACCAGAACCCCAGGTGAGCCAGAAGACCCGATACCTGGTATAATAGTTTTCCTCCCAGCGGGTCAAAGAATCGTTCCAGTAAGAGGGCGACTGGGCATAAAATATGATATAATCCTTGGAGTCAAATTTGCTGTCATCCTCACCCGCGACATAAATCGGCACCTCAATCATCGTATCCGGATAAGGACCGTTTGACTTGTATCTGCCGATGGTGAAAAGCCGGAATGTGCGCGGGTCGATAGTACTCAGCTCAAACCCGGCATCCTTTAGGTCAGCAGGTTTAATCTGATAGACACCGGTGGTTTCCGTCCTCACCTTGCACCAGACCCCAAAGCGACTAAAAAAGTTAATTGAGTCAAACTCGGGCTCTTGGATTTTCCAGTTGATTGCATCATTACCATTGACAAGCATTCGGGCAAGAACCTGGTCAAGAGGGTCAGGTTTTATTGCGGGTTTTGCCGACTGGGAAAACTCAAGCGTCACCCTGATTTGTTTATGAACACGCAGCAACCTCCGCACCGGATTAAACTGAACCGGGTTAAGCCTTATCCTTGCCACCCTGATACCGCGCACTACCTCAAGCCCCTTTAATTCTGCCGGCTGTTTGGGCCAGAACCCATCTTGCGCGTAAACCTCGGCAGGTTCAACCTGCTCAAATCCGGGTGCGGGTGCAATCTTGACCAGAGAAAACTCCTCAAAACCCTCGGTTGAAAAACTCAGCCGGACGTTACCGCTCTGCGCAACACCAACCAGCACCTCTAACCCTGGTAAATAAGGTTCACCCGGCTGGGCATGAGATTCCGCCCCTGCCATTTTAATCATTTTGCCATCGCGCGCATCGGTCAACGATATCCCCCCAGAAACAAAATCCACTACCACCCCATTAACATCAGAACTGACAACTTTCACCTCTGTCCGATTGGAAACAATATCCGCGTTACCACCTATTTGTTGAACAGGAACAAATTGCGCCCAGATAAGTCCATTAATAAAAAAGAATAACCAAACAGTTCTTCTTGCCATCAGTTTAAATCTTAACCAGTTATCTAAACCGGTCAAGGCAATATTAAACCTAAAACCGCGCCGGCAAAAATAAGCCAGACCGGCTCAATCCGCAACCGTAAAAGCAGGACGAGTGCGGCGACTGTCATAATCGCGGGAACAAGCCCGGTTACGGCAGTGTGGGCAATAAAGATTGTTGAAACAAAAAGCATACCGCAAACAGCAGGCATAACACCGCCGAGAAAAGCCTGAATGATTGGGTTAGCCTTAACCTTTTCATAGCCATTGATTAAACCGACGAGCATCAGCGCAGATGGCAGAAATGTCCCGAGAGTGGCAATCACGGCACCGGTAATTCCAAGAACCCGATAGCCGATAAATGTCGCCATAATTGCTACCGGTCCTGGTGTCATCTGCCCGAGCGCTACCGCATCAACGAACTCCTTAGCTGTGAACCAGTGGCGCAGTTCCACCACCTCGTGCTGCAGAAACGGGATGGCGGCAAAACCACCACCGAATATCACCGTGCCCATCTTGAAAAATACTAGTGCCAGTTCGCCCGCCTTCTGCAAAAGCGCGGGCAGTGCTGGTGCGGCGTTTTGAGCGGCGAAAAACAAGGGTAAAGGCAAAATCCCCAAAGTTGTGCCGCCGGGTTTGTTTGAGTGCCAGACCCCGGAAAAGACAATCCCTAAAAAACCACAGCCAAGAACAACCAAAAGCACATCACCCCGCAAAAACAGGGCAACCGCAGCCACCAGTCCGATTAAACCCGAGCGCCAGCTCTTAATGTTTGCCCTGCCGATTGACCAGGTCGCCCACGCCAGAATACCAACAACCACCGGCTGAATTCCAGCAAAGATTTTTCCCACCACCGGCACACCGCCATACCGGAAATAGAGAAATCCCAACAGGCACATCAGAACAAAACCGGGGATCAACAGAGCCGCAACCGCAACCACCATTCCCTTGAGTCCACACAAGCGGTAACCGATATATTCAGCGTAATTGGACACAAACGGACCAGGCAGCATCTGACCCATCGCCACGCCGGTAGAAAGTTCGCTGTCGTCTATCCACTTTTTTCTCTCCACCACCTCCTCACGGATTAAGGCGAGCATTCCGACCCCGCCGCCAAACCCGATTGCGCCCACCTTGGCAAATGCCAGGGCAATATCTTTCAGTGAAATTCCCGGTTGTTTCACTCCTTATTTTAAGGCGCAGCGCAGCAAAGGCAAGCCATTCATCAACCTGTGTTCATAAAGAGACGGGCGGCATCGCTGCCGCCCGAGAGGAGAATTGAGATGAGACTCTTACTTTATCGTCGCTTTAGTCAGTTCCATATTGAATGTTATCGTTGCCGATTGCTCGGTCTGCTGCCAGTAGATTTTTGCCATCCCGATGTTGTTGGCAAACCAGTAGTATTGCTTGTAGTCTTCACCGGTTAGTGTCTGTTCAACCTTCCAGGCTTTCTTATAGGTGCCAGCCTGAACCGTAACATCCTCCTGGTCAAGTGCCTTGGCGACAACATCGGCATTGACATGCCAGGTCTTGTCCTTTATTAGAGGCAAAGCCAGCGCGGTATCGGGTGCGGTGTCATCTTTGCTTTCATAACTGAGGATGGCATTGTCAGTTTCCCGGATATACCCGGTTTCGGATTGGGTAAAGGTGGTCTCAGTTGGGTAGTATTGATGGAATTCAATCGTGGTAATCATCTCGGTTACATCTTCGCCCGAGGTCAATTTGTCCTTTTTATTGGCGAGTGTCGTGGCGGTAATCTTCTGGATTGTATCCGGCTGGGCATCGGTGCCGGTTTCAAGCAGGACATAACCGGAATAGTCCCATTTACTCCCGACGGTTGTAGGATAGTAGTTTTCCTCCTTACCGCCGAAAAGGTCGCAACTCATTATTAGAATTGCGGCACAGGCAAGAGCCACGAACATTACTTTTTTCATAAAATCAGTCTCCTTTCTTGTTAGAAACATAACCATTAAAAAATAAAAGTCAAGTTTTTGTGCACCCACACCCCGCAACAATCGATTTTTGTTGATATTAAAAAGCGATATGATATATTCAATATTAAATTTCTATTCTATATGGCTGGAAAAATGAAGGTCCTGGTTACCGGTGGCGCTGGTTATATCGGCAGCATCACCAGTTACCTCTTAACCGCTGCCGGCTATGAGGTGGTTGTTTTTGACAACCTCTCTCAGGGTCATCGCGCCGCAGTTCTAAAGCCGGCACGTCTCATTGTCGGCGACCTCGGTGATGCCCAGCACCTTGACAGGGTGATGAGAGATGAAAAGCCGGATGCGGTAATGCACTTTGCCGGACTGATTGCGGTTTCCGAGTCGGTGCAGAAGCCAGAACTTTACTTTTACAACAATGTTGCCTGCGGCATCAACCTCTTAAACTCCTGCCTGCGCTATCAGGTGAAAAAACTGGTCTTCTCCTCAACCGCTGCTATTTACGGTCTGCCCGAAAAAATGCCGATAACCGAAAACGCCCCCCTTACACCTGCCAACCCCTATGGCGACACCAAAAAGATTTTTGAGGACCTCCTCTTTTCCTACTCCCGTGCCGGTGGTCTGCGCTTCTGCTCCTTGCGCTACTTCAATGTTGCCGGTGCCTATTGTGGTCTTGGTGAAGACCACCGTCCGGAAACCCACCTGATTCCAAAAATCCTCCGCTCCCTCCTCTACAAGGGCGCGACCTTTGAGATTTACGGTGACGACTATCCCACACCTGACGGCACCTGCATCCGCGACTACATCCACATCTATGACCTCGCACAGGCGCACATCCTTGCGCTGGAAGCGCTCAAAGAGAAAAACCTGATTTATAACCTTGGCTCGGAAAAAGGCAACAGCGTCAAACAGGTGTTTGCCACCGCGGAAAAGGTTACCGGCAAAAAAATTCCATTTAAGATTGCGGGCAGGCGCGCAGGTGATGTGCCTGTTCTCATCGCCTCATCAGAAAAGATTAAAAAGGAACTGGGCTGGCAACCGACGCGCAACCTTGAGGAGATAATTAAAGATGCCTGGGAATGGCATCGGGCAAATCCAAAAGGCTATCCTGATTAAAACTTAAAAACAAAATCATTGGCAAACCAAATGGTCATTGGCCATTTCCCAATTCCCCAATTCCCAATGCCCAATCCGGCTGCTAAAATCATCAGGGGATAACCCCCCTGCAAAAACCAATTTTTGCTAACCCCCTAAAAATAAAAAACTTAAACAAAAATCGCCCCAATAATTTTGTGTATATATAAGTAAACTTAACTACCACTCTCCACTCAGTTTACATTTGACAATTCAGGCGATTCATTTATCTTAAATTATATGAAAAAAATCGGTATTGCCGGTGCAACCGGTCTTGTTGGTGAAACCCTTTTGCGCCTCCTTGAGGCGTCGGATTACGAGATAGAGGA